>NZ_JBNHEP010000141.1:0-14126 GCF_050015995.1 Dapis brunnea BLCC-M229
TTGCTCTTGGCAGTTATAATCATTCCCTACCCCATCATATTGAGTGGATACATAAAAATGTTGACAAAGCCTTGCTGCGTGGCGGTTCCTGGATCTACGATCCTAATATCTGCCGTTCTGCGATTCGCAGCATTATCAATAGGCGCGACGTCCACTTCAACTCTTTTGGTTTTCGTGTAGTATGCGATGTCGGGATAACTCTTTAACTCTTTTTCCTTTTTCCCTTTTACTCTTTATCCTCTTTTATTTTTTTCTCTTTTATCTCCGCCTTATGGCGGATCGATTTTTTTCATATTTAAGGATTGTCATACTTGCAATGACCACACATTGTCATTGCGAGGGGGGGTGAAAATAATTAGCTTTGGCTTTTTGATAGAACTTAAGCAAAAAAAACCCTTTTCTGTCATTGCGAGCAGCAGCGAAGCAATCTCTAGAACTTTGAGATTGCTTCGGGGGTGTTTTGGGTAGTAGGGAAAAATGATTGTCAAATATTCCCCCTCGCAATGACACTTTGGGTCTCAATGTCATTGCGAGGGGGGGTGAAAATAGTTAGCTTTAGCTTTTCTATTTAATCCCCCGAAGCAATCTTCATCAAAGCTAATAACCTGAGATAATAATTGCTAAGGATAGAATTAGAATATAAATCAGTTATTCAATTTAATGATGAATATTAGCTTAAGTCCCGAACAAGAAAAATTTATCCAAAGTTGATTAAATTGAATTTTTAGAGAATACAAAGCATTTTAGAGAGATTGAGGCAAATTTATGGAAATAAAGCCAATTTTATTAAATACTAACGCTTAGACTACTTTATAAATGAGCAAACTTCTTATGCCTGAAAATATATTCATAACCCAACAGAGAAAAATTCTTATTGAACCTACTGAAAGATTAGGAAAACATCAATATTTAACAGAGATATTGACAAGAGTTAAGCAGGAATTTAAAAAAGTTTACCAAGATAATTTAATTAGTTTGATTTTATTTGGCTCTCAAGCAAGAGGAGATGCAAAACTAGACTCAGATATTGATATTTTAGTAGTATTAAAAGAAAAAATAATTCAGGATGATAGACGTAACAATATCATTGCATTTATTTCTGACATCTGTATAGAATATGGAGTTTTAGTAAGCTGTGTTTATGTAAGTGAATTTCAATTTAAACAAGAGAAAAGTCCTTTATTATTGAATATTCATCAGGAGGGAATTGTTCTATGAATCAGGACTTACGCAAAGGCAATATATATAGAGTCTTGGTGCGTTACGCTAGCGCTAACACACCCTACCAATAGAGTTCATGCGTGAGTCCTAATGAATATTTAACAAAGACATTTACTATCGCACTTCTCTAATCTCTGAGAGACAGTTTTGGATCCCCCCTGGCCCCCCTTAAAAAGGGGGGAGCCTTCAAAGTCCCCCTTTCTAAGGGGGATTTAGGGGGATCGTAAATGTGCTTCATAACTTTGGGAATTGCTATACAAAAAGCAGGAGATAGTTTACAAGCAGCTCAACTTTTAGTTGACAATAATTTATCTGCTTTTGCTGCTGCGAGGGCTTATTATAGTATGTTTTATATTGCTGAAGCTTTTTTGTTAAAAGAAAGGTTAACTTTTTCAAGTCACTCTGCTGTTATTGCTGCTTTTGGTCGAGAATTTGCTAAGACAAAACGTTTACCTGTGGAATATCATTGTTATTTAATTAATGCTCAAGAAAAACGTACAGAAGCCGATTATAATCTTAATCCCAATATTACAATAATAGAAGCTCAAAGGATTATTAATGAAGCTGAAGAGATGCTGAATTTTGCTCAAAAAAATATTGATTTAGTTTAACCAGTTAAAGCAGGTGCAAATTTCAAAGTTAAATTAGTGCTGAAATCGGAAAAATTAGACAATGATTAACCAAGAAAAACTAGAAGAATCTATTGTTTTAATTACCAGTGCCAAAAAAGCAAATGTTATTGGTACTGGGTTTGCCTTTTATCGAGAACAAAATTATACTTATCTAATTACTTGCGCCCATGTTGTTGATGATGTGGGTGGTGAGGAAAATGTACGAGTGAATAATAAGAATGATATTCCTGTAGATGTTGTGGCAATAGGAAATATTCAGGGTTTTGATTTAGCAGTTTTAAAGGTCAAAGATATTTTGACTATTCCTTTGTTACAGCTAATGATTTTATCTGAGGAGGAAGAAATAAATTACCAAATTAATATTCCTGGTCACTATCTTTACAGTGATAATAAAATACCTGAATTTAAGCCAATAACAGGAATAATTAGTCAAAGAAGTAAAGTAATCCAATTTCAAGAAAAAGTTGTCGTTTGGGAACTAAAAATAGAAAAAGGAAAGTTGCAAGGAGGTTATAGTGGAGCACCTGTTGTTGATTTAGAAACAGGTTTTGTTGTGGGTGTGACTACTCATAAGGAGGGTCGAAATGAACAAGAGGGAAAAGTAGGAAGAGCAATATCTATTGAAGCTTTGGAAAAAATTTGGTCTGACATACCTCCTACTATTTCTCAACAACTTAAAAGAAAAAGTTCATTGACTCAATTGTTGGTTAAAGGCAGCAATTTTAACAATATTTCTCCAGCATCTTTTCCAGATTTAGATTTTTCTGGTATCTCTCCAGAGACTATCCAAAAGGCTTATCAAAATTCTTTACCTCCCGATGCAGAAGTTTGGGATTTGGAAGTAAATAATATTTCACAAATATTAGAAAATATGCATCAATTTAGAAGACTGCCTCAGTTTTTTCAACAGTTAATTCAATCTCCAGATATTCTTATAGAAATTCGTAATCAATTGCAGGAGGAAGTAGAAAAATTAGCACCAAAAAAGTCTTTAACAGAAAATACCAATAAATCTTCAAAAGATTTTTTTTCTAATCTATCGGAAAAACTAGACTCCTATATCTTGGCAACACTTATTCCCGACCAAGACGAATATTTTTTCTTAAATGCTTGGTTAATTATTGATGATTCAGTACAAAATATATCTAAATTTCAATCTCTCCTTGACTCCAACGAAAAACAACAGGGAATATTATGTAATTCAACTCAAATTCCCAAAGAATTTAACAAATTTCTCAAAAAAGCACTGAAATATTTGAGAGGCAAAAATTATTCCCTAACAATCGAATTTTTCTTACCCAGTAATTTAATGTGTGAGGAGGTAGACAGATGGAAAATTTCTGACCCTGTAGCTGAAGAAATTACTTTAGGAATTAAATATCCAATTAGATTGCGATCGCTTGAACGTCTTAATCTTGATTATTTAGATTCTTATCTACCTCAATGGTACGAATATTGGGATAAAGTTAAAGATTTTTTACCGCATAAACCTACTTTAGAATTATTTGAACATTTGGCAGAAATGGAGAGTTTTAACTGGAAATTATTAAAAATAAAACTAGAAGAAAAAATCGGCTTGAAAGTTACTTGCGCTCATTCTGAATCTATGAGAAAAGATTTGTTTAGAGCAATTTTGTCAGCGACAACTCCTATAGCTATTTGGCTCAGGAATGATATTCCTAATTTGAATCAAGTAAATTTTATTGATGAAATATTAACTCTTCAACCATTAAATAATCTATGTAAAGCAGTTAAAAACATGAGAGAAGAAGCTGATGCTAATGCTCAAATAGATAAACATTTAGGTTATCATTTGGCTGTTCTTTGGGAAAATCCCTATCGTTTAACTCCAGATATAATGGTTGAATTAATTGCCCCTGGACAATGAAAAGTTGTAGGGGCGAATGGCATTCGCCCAAGGGCTTGAGGAGGGAAGAGAATTGAGAAATATTTAATAATGATTGAAGAAAGAGCATTATTAAGCGAATTTGATATAAGTTATACCAATTTGTTAAAACTTGAAAAGACGATCCCCCCAACCCCCCTTGGTAAGGGGGGCTAAGAATTTAGAATTCCCCAAACCTTCTGGAAAAATCAAATTTATGCCTCTAGCTATCCCCTTTTTAAGCTATGCTTTATAAACATCTTTCTTAACATAAAAATTGACTTTTAGAGACAAGTTATGAATAAGCATTTGAGAGGCTTTTGCGTAAGAAAAGTGTATTGAAAAGTACATTTTTTAATAAATTCAGACAAGATTCTTACTCCCCCCTCTTCCCTCTATCCTCACCCTCCCACAAGGGTTTCAGGAGTTCTTTATAAGGGATAGCTTTCTAAGGGGGATTTAGGGGAATCGTAAATCTGCCTCATAACTATGGAAATTGCTATATTCTACCTCCTAATTCCTAAATTATTTATTGAAAAAAATATCGTCAAAAATTATGAATGACTGGAAAATATTTAAAGGTAATAGTCAACCCCATGATGAAATTACTCGCCTTCCCCCACCTCCAAATTGGCGAAAGTTTATTGGCGCAGATAATCAGATAATTGAAGAAATTGAACAGCGTTGGAAAAACTTTTTGGATGAAAAAGGTGAAGCAACAGAAGATTCGGAAAGAGGCAAAAGTTTTCGGATTCATTCTGACCGTGATAATGAAAAAAATAGCGTTATTAATATGGTTAATGCCGCTCTATATTTGAGACGACCTTTGTTAGTAACGGGCAAACCAGGAACAGGAAAAACTTATTTAGCTTATGCCGTAGCTTATGAATTGAAATTAGGTCCGGTTTTGCCTTGGTATATTACTGCTCGCTCGACTTTAAAAGATGGTTTATATGATTATGACGCGATCGCTCGTCTTCAGGATGTACAAATGGGCGACGGAAGTAAGGATATTGGTCGCTATATTAAACTTGGCGCTTTGGGTACTGCTTTACTTCCTTTCCCCAGACCTCGTGTTTTATTAATTGATGAGATAGATAAGAGCGATATTAATTTACCCAACGATCTACTCAATTTGTTTGAGGAGGCGAGGTTTGAAATTCCAGAATTAGCTCGTCTTTCTAAAGAGGTTTCCCAGGTAGAGGTTCGCACTTATGATGGGATGGATGTGCCGATAAAAGATGGAAAGGTGCGTTGTCAGAATTTCCCTTTAATTATTCTCACCAATAATGGCGAACGAGATTTTCCACCAGCTTTTCTCAGACGATGTTTGCGGTTAACGATGCCTTATGATCCTGATGCGACGGCGTTGAAAGAAATTGTTAGAGCGCATTTGGGTAGTGATGTGTTAACCAAGGATGAGGCAAAAATTCAAGAATTGATTGAGAAGTTTATCAAAAAACGTCCGGGAGGCGACCTTGCTACAGACCAACTTTTGAATGCTATCTATATGATGACTCGCGAATTCAAACCGGAAGAAAAGGATGAGGAAAATTTGGTTGAAGTTTTGCTGAAATATTTGACGAGCGAGGAGGATAGATGATATTAAGTCCGGGAGTGTGGGAAGTGTGGGAAGTGTGGGAGGTGTGGGAGGTGTGGGGAGGGTGGGGAGTGTGGGAAGGGTGGGAAGATTTGGCAATGGCACTCAGATGGAACATTTTTTTATACCGAATTAAGCGTATTTGATATGATTGAAAAATTAATTACGGCACTGAGTCAGGAAGTGGGAATGTCATTTCAGTTATCAGTTATCAGTTATCAGTTATCAGTATTTCCTTTTGAATGCTATCTATATCTATATAATGACTGGCGAATTCAAACCGGAAGAAAAGGATGAGAAAATTTTGATTCAGGTGTTGCTGAAATATTTGACGAGCGAGGTAGATAGATGATTGACGAATTAATTACGGCATTGAGTCAGGAAGTGGGAATGTCAGGAGAGGAAATAGCTGATACTATTTGGTTGGCATTACAAATACAAGAGTCTCCGTCTGGGTCAGTTTCTTCAGACTTTTCCTTGGTTAAGGAAGACATAGGAGCGATGGAGAATAAAACCACGGCTCCAAAGTTACAACCTCAGACTCCCGACTCGAATGAAACACCAAAAAATCAAGATTCCGAGGCACAAAAAGCCAAAATTTATCCCCAGAGTCAACAGCAAACTGAATCCTTAGATTTATCCTTTAAAACCCCCAATGCTCCTTCCTTGCGTCAACCATTAATTTTGGCACGAGCGTTAAAACCTTTAATGCGTCGTATTCCCGCTGGCACAAATTTTGTTCTGGATGAAACTGCCACTATCGAAGGTATTGCCAATACAAGATTGTGGTTGCCTGTATTAAGACCTACCTTAGAACCTTGGTTAGACCTAGAATTGGTAGTTGACGAAAGTATATCCATGCAAATTTGGCGACAAACCATCAGAGATTTGGAAAAATTGCTGAAAAACTATGGAATTTTCCGAGATGTGAGAGCCTGGGGGATGACTGCCAAGGATGGAGAAAAAGTGGAGATACGTCGGGGGATGGGTGCAGCAGCTAAAAATAAATTTCCCCGTAGCTCCAAAGAATTAATAGATGGGAGTAGTCGCCGTTTGGTTTTGGTAGTGAGTGACTGTGTTTCGTCTTATTGGCGAGATGGCAAAGTGACAAAAGCATTAGAAATTTGGGGAAATTCTGTACCGACGGCAATTATTCAAATGTTGCCCAAGTGGTTGTGGAAACGAACAGCTTTAGGTAGAGCGTCGGAAGTCAGGTTACGAGCATTGACTCCCGGAGTGTCTAACCAAAATTTAATTGCTCAGGAAGTATCTTTGTGGGAGGAGTTGGAGGAGAAAAAAGGCATTAAAGTTCCGATATTTACTTTGGAGGAGGATAAGACAGAGACTTGGGCACAAATGTTGTCTGGTAAAAGTAGTGTTTCGACTTTGGGGTTTCTGTTTAAGTTGGATGCTCCGGTTAAGGAGAATAGTTTGTTTAATCTTGACTATAGTCAGTTGAGTGCCGAAGACCGGGTACAAGCATTTCGGGTGACTGCTTCTCCCATGGCGAGAAAACTGGCAGGTTTATTAGCAGCGGCACCTGTGATTAGTTTGCCTGTGGTGCGGTTAATTCGAGGAGCATTGTTGAGGGAATCTCTACAAATTAATGTGGCAGAGGTATTTTTGGGAGGTTTATTAAAGCCTTTGTCTGAAATTAAGGTGGAGACTAATCCCGATGATATTTTGTATGGGTTTGTGGATGGGGTGAGAGAGTTATTCATAGATTCGATGCCTTCAGACCGAGTGTTGAATGTGGTAGATAAGGTGTCGGAATATATGGCAGAGAGAGTCGGTTTGTCCTTGGAAGATTTTGCTGCTGTTTTGAGGAGGGAGAAGGAGGTTGAGGATAGTGGGGTTGTTGAGGAGGTTGGATATTTTGCGACAGTTACTGCTCAGGTGTTGAGGCGTTTGGGTGGGGAGTATGGGAAAGTTGCTGACAAAATAGAGGTTAAAAATCAAGAACCATTACAAAAATTAGTTCGAGCAGTGGATCAGAAAGCTTTTGAAATTGAGTTTGCTAATCTACTTAGTCCTAATAATTCTGATGGCTCTTTCCTTTTGACTTTTATTCGCAGGTCTCTAAAGCAATTTAATTTGGATCGCGCTTACACGGAAGATGACATTTTGAGTGAAGTTTACTTGCGAGGAGTAAAGACCCTTCAAGAAGGAAAAACTATCAGAAATTTCTTACCTTGGATTCGTGCAGTAGTTTATAATTATATTCGAGAACTTAGCCGAGAAAAGTTGAAATCGGTACAACTAGAAAGCTATCATTTACAGCCGGAGTATAAAAAAGCTGTCAAACAAAATTTATACAATTTATATAAGTATGTAAAGTTTAACCCAGAGCTAGCTTCAGCCTCAATAGCTTTAGCTTTTAAGAAGCTCACCCCAGATGAAAAAAAGTTGTTGCAGTACAAGGTTATTGAAGATTTGTCTTGGGAAAAAATTCAAAGTTTGGAAGAGTATCAAGATTTTACTCTTTCTGATTTACGCAAGTGGCACGAAAGAATCTTGAAAAAACTGCGTCTGTTATATTATTCTGTAGAGAATGCTTCTGAAGATATAGTAAGTAATTGAATAAAATTTGGGAAACCCCGCAAATAAATATAAATGTTGAGAATAAAGAAACTCCAAGGTTATAGTAAATATACGTTGGGTTGAGGTATCGAAACCCAACGTTTTTCAACTCCCATTATTACTATTGCTCAAGTAGAATAAAGGCAACCCAAGCTAGATAAATTTTTGTTGGGTTGCGCTGTCGCTTAACCCAACCTACTAAATTTAGATAAAATGGCGATCGCCTCCCTCCACAAATACCAACAAACTGTAACGTTATAGTTTTTAGATTTTAGATAAACTCTGAGAAAGTAGCGATAGAATATCCATTCTGCTTGGCGTTGGCGGAGCCTAGGGGCAGCTATATCGCTAATTTTCCAGAGATTGATGTTTTATTCATCTATTGTACAATAGTACAAAAAATAGTACAAAAAAAATACTTCCTAACAAAAGTAAACGTAGTTTGGGTTGAGGTATCGTTAACGTAGCTTATCCGCAGGATAAACCCAACATTTTTCAACTCCCATTATTACTATTGCTTAAGTAGAATAACGCTAACTCAAGCTACATAAGTTTTTGTTGGGTTGCGCTGCCGCTTAACCCAACCTACTAAATTTAGATAAGATGGCGATCGCCTCTCTCCAGAAATAAACAAACCAAAAAACTCCAACTTTATAGTTTTTAGATTTTAGATTAATTCTGATAAGGTAGCGATAGAACATCCGTTCCGCTTTACTACGGAATGCTAGGCAAACGCGACCGCTCATTCTGCGCTTGTAGTAGGACTTTAGTCCCAAGGTAGATAGGGCTGAAGCCCTACTACAAACAAACTCCAACGTTATAGTTTTTAGATTTTAGATAAATTCTGAGAAAGTAGCGATAGAACATCCGTTCCGAAGAGCGATCGCTAATTATCCATAGATTGATGTTTTATTCATCTGTTGTACAATAGTACAAAAACATATTACAAAAAAACTACTTTAGATTGATGTTTTATTCATCTATTGTACAATAGTACAAAAACATATTACAAAAGAGTTACATTCTATCTCCCTAAAGTCTATTAGTCCCTCGTTAAAGCTATAATCACATTATTTATCAAACCTAAAAAAACTATGAGCAAACTAATTTTAGAAATTTCCGAGCCACTAACAGAAGCATTGCGAATACCACCTGATGAAAAACTCTCCCGTGTCCGTACCGAACTTGCCGTGCGACTATACCAAAAAAGTTTGCTTTCTTTTGGTAAAGCTCGTGAGTTAGCAGAGATGAGTAAGTGGGAATTTCACTCGTTACTAGGTAAAGAGGAAGTGGAACGTAGTTATGATTTAGAAGAGTTGGCAACAGATTTCAATACCCTGGAGTCCTTAAGTTCAGAGCAGTAACTAATTCTTCTATATTGATTCCCTGAGTACAAGAAATATAATCGGGCTGAAAGCAATTTTAACTGAACTTTAATCTTAGGGGCAATCTTTACACAATCTCCCATTCTTTTAACATCTAAGTAATTTAGAGAAAATAGCGATCGCCTTCTCTCCTAGATAACTAAATCCTTCTTTCTTCTTCCTTGTCCTAATAACTGATAAAATTGATTTCGTATAATGAGGTCTGAAAAATTATGACATTTAATGATGTGGTTGAGCTAATCAAAAGTCTTTCCACAGATGAAAAGCAAGAAATTCAATTATTGTTAAAGCAATATATCCGCGAAGAAAGACGTGAAGAGATTTCTGAGCATTTCAAGTTATCTCAAATTGAACAACAAAAAGGAGAGCTAAAGTTTTCCTCCAATATTAACAATCTGAAAAATTTAATAGAGGAATAATTAAGATAATTGCAGAAAACGTTAAACGATGGAACTACCTAATAAACATCAAGCAGACTTAGGAAATAAAATAGAAAACTATTGTCTTAATCCTAATCATCAAAAGGGTAAGAATAAAGCTACTCTCTTTCAAAATAAATTAGGAATTAATTTAACCAATGCAGATATTCTTAAAAACGCAATTAAACAAGCTGCTATTAATGAATCAGTTATTATTCGTAAAGTTAATGAATATGGTACACACTATAATATGAAATTCTTGCTCAAAACTGATGTAGGAGAATCTTTAATCTTAGTGGCTTGGATAATTCGTAAAGGAGAAGATTTTCCTAGATTAACTAATTGTTATCCTGTTAATAAATGAGGTATAGTAATGAACACATTCAAAGAATTAGATATCGTCGCTTTAACCCAAGATAGACAAACAACCCACTTTGAAACAGAAGAACCTATTTTCTTATGTAAAGGACAAGTAGGAACAATTGTTATGGAATATGATGACCAAGTATTTGAAGTTGAATTTTCTAATAATGATGGAACAACTTATGCAATGGAAACTATTCCTGCTAATCAATTAATGTTATTACATTACGAATTAGTCGAAGCTATTGCTTAATATAGATTTAAAAGCAGATCGGTTATCAGTTATCAGTCAAAGAAGGAAACAAATTACTTTTGAATAACAATTTCCTGATTATCTATATAAGGAATTCGTAATTGTGCATAGTCTGTTAATTTACTTCCTAATTCATTGCCTGGAGTAGGAGAAACAATTTCAATTAATATATCCGGAGATTTGCCAAATTCCCAGAATAAATAAGAGCGAACATTGCGTTTCCACCATTGTTCGCCCCCAGGAATATTCAAACTTAAAAACACATCAGGTACAATTCCTGAATCTCCGACATTAGAGAATAAACCCACATTAGCAGCAACAATAAAAGGAACATTTATTGGTATTTCAGAACCGCTATAAAATACAGTTGTCAGCAAACGTTGTTGTTTTTCATTAATAAAATTATCCAATGGAGTATCATCCTCCAGAATCATATTACTGGTGTCTGGATATTCATGGGGCAGAAGTTCCATTTCAGTTATCAGTTATCAGTTATCAGTGTACCTTACTTACCTAATAAACGTTATATAGAAAATAGGAATTTGTCTTCTTTGTTCCCAAATTTGATATTTCCTAAAAAAAATTATCTACCTTATCTATTTTATATTTATAAATGCTATATTCACCTTGTTCTAAATATTTAGATGCTTATTTAATGAATTATTCTAAATTCATAGAGCAATAATAAATTAGTTTTGACTATTTTTATAATATTTAATTTGAGCTGAAAACCTTTAAAATTCTGACTCCTGACTCCTGACTCCTGACTCCTAAATGCCACCAAAATATTACAACTTAAATAAGATTGCCATAGAGTAAATTACTGGAATATGTTTAAATTAGAATAGCAGTTAAATTTACTAATAAACTTATATGGCCACCAAACTAATTGAACTAGAAGATGGGATTTTGGTTGAAGCGGAAGTTCCAGATGGTGAAGCAAAAGCTATTTCTACTAATGACGTAAAAAAAGTTAAATCTACTTTTGCCCAAGTTAAACCTATATTAGTTAGTATTAGTCGTCCTATTGCCGATGCTTGGCAAGAAATTAATCAAGATATGAAAATTGAACAAGCTGAGGTGGAAGTAGGTTTTAATTTTGAGGGAGAAGGAAATCTCTATATTACTAAAGAAAAAGCAGGTGCAAGTTTCCAAGTTAAATTAGTTCTTAAACCAAGTACACCAAAACCATTTGAAGTCATAATTGTCAACAATAAAGGTGAAGAAGTTAATCGTAGTTCCCATGAAGTAACATCTTTTACTGAAGATTTGGGTAAAGGTATAATGTTAGAAATGGTGTCTATTCCTGGGGGTACTTTTGTGATGGGTTCGGCAGAAAATGAAGTAGAAAAAGATAATGCTGAAGCTCCTCAACATGAAGTTACTATCCAACCTTTTTATATGAGTAAATATCCTATTACTCAAGATCAATATCAAGCTATTATGGGTGAAAACCCCTCTAACTTTAAGGGAGGAAAACGCCCTGTAGAAACTGTCACCTGGAAGAATGCTCAAAAGTTTTGTCAAAAGTTATCCGAGAAAACTAAGAAAACTTACGGACTACCCAGTGAGAGTCAGTGGGAATACTCCTGTCGCGCGGGAACAACTACACCGTTTTATTTTGGAGACACTATTACTACTGACTTAGTTAACTATGATGGCGACTATACTTATGGCAATGCTCCTCAAGGTAAATGTCGAGGGGAGACAACTGATGTAGGAAGTTTTCCTCCTAATGCTTTTGGTTTATATGATATGCACGGGAATGTGTGGGAGTGGTGTCAGGATATTGGGCATGAAAATTATGAAGGTGCCCCTAATGATGGTAGTGCTTGGGAAACTGGAGGAGATAGTAAGGTACGAGTTATCCGTGGTGGGTATTGGGATGATGAACCTGAAAATTGTCGGAGTGCCTCGCGTCTTTGGGGGGATGCTGACTTCTCCAATGACAACAGGGGTTTCCGGGTGATTTATTTTCCAGATGTGTAGCTTGGTACTTTTATAGCTAATATTTTTCTACTTTAAATCAAGAAGATTAACCCCAACCTAAATATATTTCTTGCAAGAGTAGGTAATAGTTAATAGGGAAGAAACTTTTGGGAAAAATGTACTAAAAAAGAGGCGTTGCTGAAACACGGTATGATTTGATAAATTGGGATTGTTTGAATTACTTGTTAATATTAACTATTCCCAGTTAAGTGTTCCCTGTTCCCTATTACCGATAAACTTACTTTCATACCTTAATTCAGCAATGCCAAAAAAGATTTAGTTGGGTGAATTTTAATTCATAAAGTTTTTGTTTGTAGTAGGACTTTAGCCCTAAGTATAGATGTTTCATGGGCTAAAGCCCTACTACGAGCTTTAATGTAGTATGAGGATAAAATACTTTATTCTTGCAAGAGAAGAATTTAACTTTTCAACCATTCATACCACTCATTTAAACCCTCGCCACTTGTGGCAGAAACCTGGAAAATTTTAATATTAGGATTGACTTGTTTTGCATATTCAATACAGCGATTCACATCAAATTGTATATAAGGTAATAAATCAATTTTCGTCAGAATCATTACCTGACTTTCTCGAAACATATAGGGATATTTAATCGGTTTATCTTCTCCTTCGGTAACTGATAGAATTGCCACCTTACAATTTTCTCCTAAATCAAATAAAGCGGGGCAAACTAAATTCCCCACATTTTCAATCATCAAAACTGAATTTAAAGGAGGGTTTAATTCTGTATAACCTTTTTCTACCATTGCAGCTTCTAAGTGACAGCCTTTACCAGTATTAATTTGCACAACTTTACAACCAGTTTGGCGAATTTTTTCTGCATCATTAATAGTTTCTTGGTCGCCTTCTATGACACTAAAAGTCAATTCAGATTTTAAATCATTAATCGTCCGAGCTAATAAAGTTGTTTTGCCAGACCCAGGAGAACTAACTAAATTTAATGCCAGAATATTTCGACCTTTAAACCAACCTCGGTTTTGGGCAGCTATTAGGTCATTTTTCTGTAAAATTTTCTGTTCTAAACTAATAGTAGTTCCGTGCATTTTGGCATTAATTTCTGCCGTTTCCTGATGATTATGTTCAGGAGTATGATTATCAGAATGAGCATGAGTAATAATAGTTCCATCTGGGAGAGTATGAGTATGGGAATGATGCTTATCTACTGTCATTTTTTCTCCTGTTTGAGAATTAGTAATAGTAATTTCATTATTACCGGAACAACCGCAAGTTACACACATGATTCTTCTACCTCCATTTCTTTGATTTTTAGTTCTTGACTTTTTATTATAATTAAATTTAAAAAATATTCAATCTCTGTTTTTAGTTAATGTTGCTAATCTTTGAACTTCCTCTAGTATCAAATCCGGTTAAACAGTTATAGATTGATTCAGTCTTTAGGATGACCGGGTCAGTCCTCAGTCCTCAGGAGGAGAGAGAATTACAAATATTTAGTAGTTATGACGATTGAAGAATTTTTTTATGTTTAATCAAGCGGATTTGATATAAAGGTAGATCCAAATATTCAGCAATAGTTTCTCAAGTTAAACCTAAACGAATCATATTAGATACAGATTTTAAGTTAGCTTCTTCTTTACCTTCAGCTTTGCTTTCAGCAAAAGCCTCTTGATCAACTTTAGTTTTTTTCAATTCACTTAAAGTAAACATGAATTTAATTTCTGTTTTCAGTCAATTTTGCTAATCTTTGAACTTCCTCTAAAGGTAAATCCAAATATTCAGCAATAGTTTCTCAAGTTAAACCTAAACGAATCATATTAGAT
>NZ_JBNHEP010000141.1:14226-19743 GCF_050015995.1 Dapis brunnea BLCC-M229
ACAAATTTTAAGTTAGGTTCTACTTTGCCTTCAGCTTTGCCTTAATCTTTACCTTCAGCAAAAGCCTCTTGATAAACCTTAGTTTTTTTCAATTCACTTAAACCTAACATTGCTTCAATCTCTTTTCTTGTTTTTTGGGGTAACTTATAAACAATAATTGTTTGAATTAAGTCGATTAAATTTTCTTGAATCTTTGGCTCAATAATTTCCTCTTTGGTTTGATAAATTAAAGATTTAGCCAAATTAATCGCTTGAGTTTCTGGCTCAATTACCAGTTTAACAACTCCAACCCCTAATGAACCACTTACAGTTTCTTCCAGTTCGTCTAAATAAATTCGTTGGGCTTGATTTGACGCTAAAATATTGCCAAAGTGTGGATAAATATGTACCTACCGCCTACTTTTTGGATAAACTATGAAGCTTCTGCCTCAATCCAACCTTTGACCATTTCAACGGGAATTCCAACAAGACCAAATAATACTTTTAATGCTTCGATTCCTCCTTCTTTAAAAGCGTTAATTAATCTAGCTTTCAACGTAGGATTTTGCTGAATTTATTGTTGTCAAGCACTCTGTTTTTCAATTTCTGTTGCATTTGGATAACTTTGTTCAAGTCGTTGTAAAAGCTGTTGAATTTCTGCTGCTACATCTGCTAAGTCTTGCTTTATGTTCGGCAGGATAATTGTTAATTATTCCGCCTACATAGTAGGCATAAATTAGTCTACCTATTCGGTTACCTTATTACTTGAAGTCTTTGTCTGTCATTTTTTGTTAGAGCCTATTAATCCTTCCTGAATACTTTCAATATTTGGCGAGCAAGTTCCATCCCTGTATCAAAATCTAAATTTCCAAGATACTGAAAAACTTCCACATTACTTTTCAAGTATTCTGGTAGCTTATTTCCTTGATGTATCAGAATAGTTCGTTTAGGGAAAAAAGCTAGGCAAGCTCCCAAATCAATGTATGCAAGTGAGCTAATTGATTTTTCCTGTAGATTTTGCCGTGGCAAACAAATAATTGCACTGGAACATAGGGAACGTATTTCATTAATTCTAGTATTTATTGTTTTCAGTTTGCTTAATTGGCTTCGTGCAAGAGTCGGCAAGTTATTCATCTCTGGAGCTAGTACCCCCAACATACCAAATACAGTTTTAATTTGTCTTAACACTTCTTCATCATAAAATGAGATAAATGTTTTCTTCTCTGACTTAGACTTTTCTCCAGATGAATTAATAGATGAAACTTCAGGTTGTTTTTTCTTTCCTTCAAAGTTTTCCTCAATAATATTAATAGTTTGTAAAAAAAAATCTTTTCCTGTATCTAAATCTTCACTTAGAACTAACCTTTTTCTAACATCTAGTAACTTTTTACCCTTTTCAAACAAACTGTATACTTGTGAATCCGGAAACTTACTTGATGCTTCGGTTGCCAATTGCTCTAGTTTATCTAATAGACTTGAGAAACTATTGGTAAGCTTTTCAGGATTAGAGCTTTTGCGGTTTTTATAAGCAAAATTATCGTAGTTGAAATTATTCAATTCTGACCTAATTTCATTAATCTTCGACTTCATTTCATTAATATTCATTGGTTCAAACTTACTCCTTTTCCTCCAGTGACAGGTAAGCATATTCACCATGTTCCGGCCAATCTAACCCGCTTTTTTCTTCGTCTGCTTTGACTCTGATACCAAAAATTGAGTTTATAATCTTAAAGGATAACCAAATTACAACAAAAGACCATCCAGGTATTAATAATGAGCCGACTATTTGCTTAAAAGTATTGATATCTGTTAAGAAGCCAGTAGCTAATCCTCCCCAAATACCACAAAAGCAGTGTACAGGTATTGCACCAACAGCATCATCAATTTCTTGTTCATACAACCAGTTAATACCTATAATGACAACCAGTCCTGCAACTACTCCAATAATTAGAGATTTAATTGGACTGACGGCATCGCATGAAGCTGTAATTCCTACAAGTCCCCCTAACAGACTGTTGAGAACAGTTGAGAGGTCTAGTCTACTGTTTGTAAGCTTTCTGTAAACTATGGCAGTGCAAGCACTAGCACAGGCTGCAATGGTCGTATTTACTACAATTTTTCCTACTTCGTCTGGGGAGCTAACTCCTGCAATACCCAAGGTACTTCCAGCATTAAAGCCGTACCACCCAATCCACAAAATAAAAGTTCCCATCGCACCAAGGGGTAAACTGTGGGGCAACAATTGTTTTGCCTCTTCTTTAGTTATTAGTTCTTGATTGAACCTTCCTCTTCGTGACTTCAAAATATTTACAATTGCCAAGGAAGCACCCCCTCCAACACCATGAACAACCACAGAGCCAGCAAAATCATGAAAGCCCCATTGACCTAACCAACCGCCTCCCCAAACCCAATAGCCACTGACTGGGTAAACCAAAGCTGTAATCAAGAATGTCAACAGTAAATATGCCCAGGGCTTAATTCTACCTGCAACAGCTCCAGAACAGATTGTTGCCGCTGTAGCAGCAAAAGCAGCTTGAAAGAAGAAATCTATATAGAGGGATAAATGTTCTACGCCCTGTCTAGAGCAAGGATCGTTCAAACCTAAGTAGGATATACTGATGCCGAGAATTTTTGGTATTATATTGATAGATTGACAGTTTTCAGGACGATACATTAACGCATAGCCAAAGAAAAAGTAAACTATAATTCCCACACAAGCATCAGTAACATTTTTAAACAGGACATTCACTGTATTTTTAGCTGCATTAAATCCTGCCTCCAACATGGCAAAACCTAGCTGCATCATTAATACTAATATTCCTGCTACTAGCACCCAAAGGTTGTCAACTGCATTCTCTAGGGACACGTTACTAGAGGCTTTTGTGACTTGGGATATTACTTGTTCTTGGATATCTTGTGCAGATAATATAGTAGGAAATAGTACAAAAATGGTAACTGTAGCTACTAAAATGAAAATTTTATATAATTTTAACATTGCTGAGTATTTATTATCGATCATATTTTTTGTCCGATCTACATTGACTCATATTTCTATCATGTTCTAGCATCGCTTTCTGCGAATGGAAGTTAATCAGAAGATTTTAAATAGCTAGTGAGTGCTGCTATAAGGATATCGGTTTTAGATGAGCCATAGTAAGCAACATATTCCTCTATTCCTCCAATTGAGAATAAAGTCCCAACAATTTCCTAAAAGTAATTGGTTTATTGAACATTTTACTATCGAATAACATAAACAAATATTGTCTTACATTATATAGCGTAAATTTTACTGAACAGGAAAAGTTGAAGTAGACATCTCCAGAAAAGAGGGAACACTTAACACTTAACTGGGAACACTTAACCCACCCCTAACCCCTCCCAGGAGGGGAGTAATTGATAATTTATGGATAATAATTGATTTTATTTTTGATTTTTGGAGATGTCTAGTAGTTAATTTGAGGTTTGCCTCAATTTTTTTGATATTACACACATAATTCTTCTACCTCCATTTCCTTAATTTTAAGTTCTTGACCTTGAATAATATCAAGTTCAACACTGTTACAAACATGACAAACGCCGAATGGTTGCTCTAGGGGAATTTCTGTTGCGCATTGACGACATTTTCCTAAACCGGGAATTTTGATAATTTCTAAAGTTGCCCCTTCTAAAACAGTACCTTTACTACAAACATCAAAACAAAATTCAATAGCATCAGGCATAATAGCAGAAAGTTCACCTATCTCTAAGGTGACTCTTTTGACCGATTTGTCTTTAGCGTTTTCGGCAACTATAGCAACAATATTTTGAGTAATTCCTAATTCGTGCATATTTAAAATATTTTTCCAGTTTTTCAAGTAATTTTTCAGCTAAAATTTAGAAGATAGGGAGAGAACTTTTAGCCTAAAAAATTTAGTTTGAGACTATTTATATTGACCGATCAAAAAACTATTTTCTCTCTCCCCAAAAAATGTCAGTAGTAGGCGATCGCCTACCACATTTTTTAACTACAAAAGTTCATCAGGGTTAATACCTCTTTCTCTGAGAAGTTCTGCTAGTCGGTCAGCTCGTTGTTTTTCTTGTTCGGCTCGTTGTTTTTCTTGTTCTGCTCGTTGCTTTTCTTGTTCGGCTCGTTGTTTTTCTTGTTCTGCACGTTCATCTCCAGTTAACAAAATATTCCCCGAATCATCACACCAGCGCAACCAATCATATTCTTTTCCTTCAAAAATACCATGCCAAATTGTTAAACCCAATCCCACTTGAGACAAATAGAAATTTCCTAGCTCTACATAACTATTACCTCGTAATTCATATACTCGTAAAATAGTTTCCCCAAGTTGTTTAAGTGGGTCAAAAACGACATAATAACCAACCGCAGCAAAAGCATAATCTTGTAATTTACTACCTAGTTCATTACCAATTTTATTAGAGACAATTTCGATAGCTATTTCTGGAGGTTTGCCAAAAGAAAATACAAAATAAGAACGATTCTGTTTTTGACTCCAATCTTCCGGTACTTTGACTCGTAAACTAAGGAGAACGTCTGGTACAAGTGGTGGTATTTTATTGCCGTAAAAAAGTCCTACATTCGCAGTTGCTAAAAATTGTAAGTCTGTTGAAAAAGAACTATATAAAGTAGTAGTTAATAGTCGTTGTTGTTTCTCAGTAATTAAATTATCCACAGGAGTATCATCCTCAGTAATAATATCACTAATATCTGGTTCTACAAATTCAAAATCTTCTGGTTGATTTTTGAAACTTTTGGGGGATGATTCAATATTTGTTTGTATTGGTAATGTAGACATAATTTTTTTCCTTTATTAATTAGGGAATAGGGAATAGGGAATAGGGAACAGGGAACAGGAAATAGGAAATATAGGAATAGTCCTATAAGTGTACCTCACTATCCTCAAAAGTGCTGTAAATCAATTATTAATTATTAATTATTAATTGTTGAAAGACTGCCACAAAGCATCAACTTCATCTGGTGCATAAATATCCTCACTTGTTAATTCCACAAAATCTTGTAAACGACGATTTAAAAAAGTTCTAGCAACTTTAATTATTTCTGCTTCTGGATAATTAGAATGAACCCAAATATTAACTTCAAAGGAATTTATTCCATCTGAGTGTAGCAAGAATTTGACCAGATGATATTTATCAGAAAATCCAGGACGTTCTTGATACTTATTAAGTTCAATAATTTCAATTTTAGCATCAAAAAAAATTGTCATGTTCTTTAAATATTCAGGTTTTAAACTTAAAAATTTGATATTAATATTATCTCCGGTTGAATACTTATACTTTTTTGAAGTCAGGAAGGCAGAAGGCAGAAGAAAAAAAGCTTCAAAGGGAAAATATTTTTTGAGCGAGTGTCAAAGTTTTGAGCCGATAAAATTTGACTTTTAACTTCTAGAAGTGGGATGATTGGGAGACCAAACCCCTACAAAATTTTCATCATCCCTACATTCGTGAAAAAAATCTTTGGGAAAATATTTTTTGAGCGAGTGTCAAAGTTTTGAGCCGATAAAATTTGACTTT
>NZ_JBNHEP010000141.1:19843-31005 GCF_050015995.1 Dapis brunnea BLCC-M229
TAACTTCTAGAAGTGGGAGGGTTGGGATAACAAACCCCTACAAAATTTCCATCATCTGTACATCTGTGAAAAAATCCTTGTCTTGCTCCTCTCTAACAAATTCTTGGTAGAAAGAAGGTACTTATGCTGAAGTCAAAAAAAGGTTCAAAGCAAAAATATTTTGTGAGCAACTGTCAAAATTTTTAGCCCATAAAATCTTAGTTTTAAATTCTATAAGTGGGAGGGTTTGGAGACATTACCCCTACAAAATTTCCATCATCCGTGCATCCGTGCCCAAATCCGTGTCTTGCTCTTGTCTTGCTCTTGTCTTGTTCCTCCCTAACAAATTCTTGGCAATTGGTCTCCTACTAACATATCTACAATACGCTCGGTGCCGAAGGTGGTTTGCAACAATAAAATTCCAGGAGGAGAAGCAATAACTTCCCCCACAATAGCAGCATCAATACCCGCAGGATGAGATTTCATTGCTGCCAAAACAGTTTCCGCCTTTTCTCCAGGCACCATTGTGACTAATTTACCTTCATTGGCAAAATATAAAGGGTCGAGACCGAGAATTTCACAGACTCCCTGCACCTCCTCCCGCACTGGTAGAGAAGATTCAAAAAGTCGTATCCCTACTTCCGAACTCATAGCAAATTCATTTAATACTGTTGCTAAACCCCCACGGGTAGCATCTCGCATCGCCCTAACTTCCGGACAAACATCAAGAATAGTATCAACCAAACCATTCAAAGGTTGAGTATCGCTGTTAACTTCCGTTTCTAAAGCTAAGTCTCCACGGGCGATCGTAATAGCTGCTCCGTGGTCTCCAAGATAACCATTCACAATAACGGCATCCCCTGGTTGAAGATTTTGGGCAGAAATAGAAACGCCGGAGCGAATTACACCTACCCCCGCAGTATTGATAAATAATTTGTCCGCAGCACCTCGGTGAACAACTTTTGTGTCTCCAGTGACTATCTTTACTCCAGCGACATCTGCTGCTGCTTTCATACTTTTTGCTATTTCTCGGAGAGAGTCAATAGGAAAACCTTCTTCAATAATCATTCCGCAGGAGAGATATAAGGGTTTTGCCCCACTTACAGCTAGATCGTTAACAGTACCGTTGACTGCCAGTTCGCCAATATTGCCACCAGGAAAAAATATGGGGTCAATTACATAAGAGTCGGTAGTAAAAGCGAGTCTGTCTCCTTGAGCAGTAAAACTTGCCAGGTCAAATGTTGCTTGGTCTTCTAGTTGAGATAGGGTGGGGTTGTCAAAGTTGCTGACAAAAATATCTTCTATCAGGTCGCGCATTGCTTTGCCACCGCTACCGTGAGCGAGAGTAATGTTGGTGTCGCGCACTTTTGTCGGGCGACGTCGCGCTCGTTCAATTTTTTTAAATAAAGGATGTTGTGTGGGTTCGTTGGAAGTAGAGTTTGTCATTTCAGTTATCAGTTATCAGTTATTATATTATGTTCGGTTAAATAGTTATTATAATTAAAGTTCGTAGTATAGCTCTCAGCCCTATCTACAGTTCGGGCTGAGAGCTATACTACAAACAAAAAATTTATTATAAGTGATTATCCGCAATTCGTAGCTCCCCCGGAGGGGGCACATGATATTAGTTATTAGTAGCTCCTACTTACTTAGGTAGGAAACTTTAAAGTTGGAAATTTCTTTCTACAAAACTTCATCTGGGTTAATACCTCTTTCTCTGAGAATTTCTGTCAGTCTATCTGCCCGTTATTTTTCTTGTTCGGCACGTTCATCTACAGATTACATTACTTCTTAATTATTGAATTTTCAGGCGACATAATCTTACCTTTTCTATAATATTGGCTCCCATTTTTTCATAGAAGTTAATACCTTGAGAATTGTTAATATTAACAGTCCAATCAATTCTACCGCAACCCGTTTCTTCAGCTATTTGATATAGACGAGTCATTAAAGCTTTACCAATTTTTTGACCTCGGTATTCTTCTTTTAAATATAAATCATCCAGCCAAATTCCAGGTTTAGCTAAAAATGTAGAATAAATTCGATGATAACTAGCGAAACCTACAGTTTTTCCTTCTACTTCAGCTAATAAAATATAAGTGAGAGGAGTTGTGCCGAATAGATCGTTATTTAGTTGTTCGGTTGTTGCTTTTAGAGATTCGGGACAGCCGTCAAATTTTGCTTTTAAATAGAGCAATTCCATAATTTTTTTTATGTCACTGGGAACTGCTTCTCTGATTACTATTTCTGTATGAAGCATAATTTTTAGATGGCTATTTATTTCTAAATAATTTGAATTGTAGCAGTTGCTATTAGTATGATGATATAGCAATCCTATTTTATTCGTGTCAAAAATCTTACTGCTTTTTAGGGAACAGAGAATAGGAAACAGGTAAGAATTTAAGTATTTTTTATTTACTTTTTGATTACCCGCAACCTATGCGCGGATTGCTATATTCTCCGTCGATCTTAAATTTAGTCCGTACTGCAAATTTAGGGGCAAATTCCAATTCGCCCCTACTAATACCATGTCCGCTTAATTAGCGATAAAAAAACTTTCCCCTCCTAATATATTCTTTTTTCCAACACTTCTCTCTCCTGATTCCTGAGTTCTGACTCCTGCCTAATTACTGCTAATTTTTACCAGAAAATTAACTATTATTTTCTATTATTTTCTACTTTTTCTGCATGACGACCGGGATGTTTATCAATATGAAGTTGACCGCCGACTGCCCAATTTTCTCGACGAAATTCGTCTATATGAACTGTTACCCATTCTGGTTTTGTTCCTAAAGTAGAAACAACAGTATCAGTCACAGCTTTTGCTAGTTTACGTTTTAATTCAACGGAATGACCGTCAGCAATTTGAATTGTTATAAATGGCATAATTTTTTCCTCCTAATTTGTTTATATAGCAATCCTATTTTATTCATGTCAAAAATTTTACTGCTTTTTAGAGAACACTGAACTGATAACAGGTAACAGGTAAGAGTTTCAGTTTTTTTATTTACTTTTTGATTTGTCAAAACCTATTTAGGATTACTATAGCAATTTCCATGCTAGTGAGTTAAAAAAATGTTGGTTTTAGGGACTAGGCAGTAGCAATTCGAGAAATAGAGAATGGAGAAGAAGAAAAACAACTTTACCTGAGTAATACCGTTTCACGGAAGTCAAAAGTCATGCATTAAGATTTTGTAGGGTAACAACTTTGACGCGCTCAGTAATTTCAGGCAGTTATTTCACTTATGGGTTTTTAAACTATTTGTGACATCTTTAAAATGAATTAGTATAACTTAAGAAATACTATATTTGTTAAATTTTTCCTTTTCTCTCAGTTGCGGAGTTAAGATGCCACCACTTCAGCTTTTTTTCCTTTTTCTTTCTTAAACAACCGACCATATTTATAATAAGCAGCACAAGCGCCTTCAGAGGAAACCATGCAAGTGCCGATAGGATTTTCTGGAGTACAAGCAGTACCAAATACCTTACATTGCCAAGGTTTCAAAACACCTTTGAGAATTTCCCCACATTGGCAAGCTTTAGCATCAGCAACTTTTTTGTTAGGCACACAAAACTTGACCTCAGCATCAAAACAGGCATAAGCATCAGTAATTTTTAACCCAGACTCAGGAATATCTCCCAAACCACGCCACTCAAACTTTTCTCGCACTTCAAATACTTTGCCCATTGCTTCCAGTGCTACCCTATTACCACCTTCTTTCACCACACGACTATATTGATTTTCTACCTCACAACGACCTTCTAGCATTTGTTGTAACAACATCCAGATAGACTGCAAAATATCCAGAGGTTCAAATCCTGATACGACCAAAGGTTTATGATATTTTTCCAAAATGACGCGATAGGGTTGAGTACCAATAACCATACTCACATGACCAGGTCCGACAAAACCTTGCAATTCTAAATCTGGGTTACTCAGTAACGCTTCTAGAGCGGGTACAACCAAAACATGATTGCTAAAAATGCTAAAGTTGTTGATGCCTTCCGCTTCTGCTTGCAAAATAGTTAATGCTGCACTGGGGGCGGTAGTTTCAAAACCTAAACCAAAGAAAATTATCTCTTTGTCTAGGTTTTCCTTAGCTATCTTCAAACTATCCAGGGGCGAATAAACCATCCGAATATCTGCACCTTGAGCTTTTGCCTGCAACAAACTTTTTTTGGAACCGGGCACGCGCATCGCATCACCGAAAGTGGTAAAAATAACGTTGAGTTTTTCCGACAAAGCGATCGCGTCATCTAATCTACCCCTTGGCATGACGCAAACCGGACATCCCGGGCCATGTATTAGTTCGATATTATTAGGTAAAACTTCCTCAATGCCATATTTGAAAATAGAGTGAGTGTGACCGCCACAAACTTCCATTATTTTTAGTGGGTGTTCTGTGGTGTATCCTAATTTTTGGCTGAGTTTATCAATTTCTCTTACTAAACCTTGCGCTTTGTGGGGGTCGCGAAATTCTTTAATGTATTTCATCTATTTTTTCTGTTTCTGTTGTAAGTTGTCATATTGTAGGTTGGGTTAAGCGCTAGCGCAACCCAACTAAAGTATCTATAATTTTATTTACTGGGTATATTGGTATATTCAATTTTCTATGTAAGATAAGCTCCGAAAATGGTTCGTCAAACAAACTTAATATCTCTTGATCTGTTGGGTTTCGTTTCCTCAACCCAACCTACATCTACTAACAAATCAGTTATCGGAAATAAATATCATAATAATACGTTGGGTTTCGTTCCTCAAGCCAACTTACATCTATGTACTGAATATGCTGGGTCTCATTTCTTCAACCCAACCTACCTTTTAATTCATTACCGCAGCAACTTCCTGCAATAATTTCAAAGTTTCTGTTGCCTCTTCCTCATCTAAACGGTTCATGGCAAAACCCACATGAACTAACACCCAGTCACCAATACATGACTCAACCGGATGTTTTTCATCAACTATGCAGGCAATATTAACCTCTCGTTTCACCCCACTAATATTAACCGTTGCCAACTTATGCTCGGCATCAGTTATTTCTATAATTTGACCGGGAATACCTAAACACATTTTTCTTAAATTAATCAAACTTTTACTAAAATCAAAATTTTTTCAAATCCGCGTATTCGTACCCAAATCCTTGTCTTGCCCTCCCATTCTAGCAGCAACGATCGCTACTTGACCCAAAGATAAACCCCCATCATTAGGTGGAACTTGACTGTGAGTCAACACTTCCAAACCCATTTTAATTAGGCGATCGCTTACTCCTTCAAGTAACAATTTATTTTGAAATACTCCACCAGTCAAAGCGACTTGATTAAACTCACAACTCTGATGCAATTCAGTTACCATCTCAGAAATAGCTATCGCTAATCCTTGATGAAATTTAGCTGCCATCAGAGCCGGAGTAGCACTTTGTTTTGTATCTATCAGTAAGGATTGCCACATCGGCTGTGGCATTAGATAAGTAAGAGGGAATTTACTATCTTGCTGTAAATTTAACATATTAAATTCATAACCCTGGATTTCTTCAGCATCATTTAATAAATACTCTGTTGCCAAAGCCTCTAAATTTATCGCAGCTTGGCCCTCATAACTAGAAGATTCTCGGCAAATTCCAATCGCAGCAGCAACCGCATCAAATAACCGCCCGCAAGAAGAAGCTAGGGGGGAATTAATCTTTTTTTGTATCATTTGATTCAGCAAAGTCAGCGGTTTTGTTTGGAAAAAATTAAATAATTCTAAATCTTCATAATTCTTAAGAAAATCTAAACCAAAAGCAGCGACCAAATGGGCATAAGTATTTCGCCAAGGTTGATAAATTGCCTGTTCCCCTCCAATCATTGCGACAGGTTGAAAAGTTCCTAAACGTTGAAACTCGCGATAATTTGCTAATAAAAATTCTCCGCCCCAAATAGTTTCATCTTCCCCATAACCCAATCCATCTAAAGCAATTCCTAAAACTGACTGACAATCAATATCCAATCCATTTTCTGCCATGCAAGCTGCAATATGACTATGATGATGTTGCACTTCAATTATTTTTAAATTATTAGCAGCAGCCAAATCTTTACCCAATTTTGTAGATAAATATTCTGGGTGTTTATCCACAACAATTGCATTCGGTTCCGCCTCTAATAAACCTAAAAAAAGATTCAAAGTTTGTTGATAAGCTGTGGCAGCCAAACTATTTTCTAAATCTCCAATATGTTGAGACAAAATAGCTTGCCCATCACGGAATAAACAAAAAGTATTTTTTAACTCACCTCCCATTGCCAAAATAGGAGGAATATCGGCAAATCCTGGAGGCAAATTAATTGGTGCAGGAGCATAACCACGGGCGCGACGTAATACTTGAGGGACTTCCTGAATAACTCGCACCACAGAATCATCAACCCGATTAAA
Source organism: Dapis brunnea BLCC-M229 (assembly GCF_050015995.1). Classification (NCBI taxonomy): domain Bacteria; kingdom Bacillati; phylum Cyanobacteriota; class Cyanophyceae; order Oscillatoriales; family Microcoleaceae; genus Dapis; species Dapis brunnea. The sequence continues at coordinate 26,229 of NZ_JBNHEP010000141.1, forward strand.
AATAGGGCGATTATGTATGAGAAAATAATCAGCAATTTCTGATAGTTTCTCCCGCATTTCTTCATTATCAATACACTGAGGTTCATCAGAAAAATTGCCACTTGTTAATACTATGGGAACATTTAAACGACGCAACGCTAAATGATGCAATGGTGTATATGGCAACATAAAACCTAAAGTATTTTGTCCGGGTGCAACACTGGGTGCTAACTGTTGCGCAATAGTTTTTTCCAACAACACAATGGGAGCAGCTACACTTTCGAGTAAATTCTGTTCCGTTGCACTAATACTGCAATATTCAGAAATTACATCAATATCTCGCGCCATCAACGCTAAAGGTTTATCGGGGCGACGTTTGCGAAGACGTAATTTTTGCACTGCTTCCTCATTGGTGGCATCGCAGGCAAGGTGAAAACCGCCTAACCCTTTAATAGCAACTATCATTCCTCGTTGGATGAGAGTGCAAACCGCATCCACATCATCCAACATTGAGAACATATCGGCGGTGACTGGTTTCCCATCTGCTCTTTCTAACCAAGCTTTCGGTCCGCAAATATGACAAGCAGTAGGTTGAGCGTGGAAGCGACGGTTGAGGGGGTCCGAATAATCTTGCTGACATTCTGGGCAAAGGTTAAAATCTGCCATCGTTGTATTTTTGCGGTCATAGGGTAATTTTTTGATGATACTGAGGCGAGGTCCGCAGTGGGTACAGTTGGTGAATGGGTAACGATACCACCGACTCAAGGGGTCGAATATTTCACTTTTGCAGGTGGAGCAGGTAGCAGCATCGGGCGCTATTTTGGTACGAACGGTGTTGTTGGTGCTGGAAGCGATGATAAAGTCTGGGAAATTTACGTTTTCCAGAGGGTGGCGCGTAATGGTTTCGATGTGGGCAAGTGGAGGGCGTTCAGAATGTATTTTTTCGATAAATTGGTTAATGACAGAGCGATCGCCCACAACTTTGATTAAGACACCTTGTCCGTCGTTACTAACTTCACCGCGCAAACCTAATGTTTTAGCAATGCGGTAGACAGTAGGGCGAAAACCGACACCTTGCACAGTGCCATAGATGCGAATTTGTTCTGCTGTTTGAGACATTATAGATAATGATAATTGAGATTTTTGATTATAGCTCGTAGTTGGGCTAAAGCCCTACTACAAACATCAGATTTATGAATGTGGGTAAGTTGGAGTCAATGAAGACCTCTCCCCCAACCCCTCTCCTGCAAGGAGAGGGGCTTCCGTCCCCCCCCCTTCCCTTGCAGGGAAGGGGGTTGGGGGGTTAGGTTTTACCCACAATTTTAGTTGAGACGCGCTTACAGATATAATATTAACAACATTCCTAAAATCTGAAAAGTTATGATCGACAAACTTGACGAATTACTTAAATTAGCAAAGCAGAGGTACAGAATAACACTTACTGCAGTTGAGCAAAAGTTATTAAAGGCTATTGTTAAAGGAGAAGTTGCTGATTATCAAATTAAATCCCCAGAACTTACTTTGCTTAAGGAAGGGTTAGATTTAGAACTGTTAAAAGAACAGTTAAAAAAGTTAGATGATGTAGAAAAATTGGAAGATTTGGAGGATTTAGGTTTAGAGAAGTTAAAGGAGTTAGAAGAGTTAGAACATCCAGAACAGTTAAAACAATTATTAGCAGCGATCGCTAAGGAAAAGGAATTTAATAATCCAGCTACAGCAGAATCATGGGGAGAAAAGCGGATATTATCGGCTAAGTTTATTGAGTGGTTATGTACAGATGTGGAAGCTTTTCAATATTTTTCTAATCATGGTTTACAGGTTCGTGGAGCTAAGATTTCGGGGGAATTAAATCTTGAGTTTGTTAAGTTTGAAAGTTTATTGTATTTCACAAAATGTGTTTTTACAGAAGAGATTGTTCTCAAGGGAGCGAAAGTAGAAGAAGTCAAGTTTGATGGTAGTCATGTTGTTGGTATTGAGGCTGGGTCGATTGAAGTTAGGGGGGGTTTATATCTGAAAAATGGCTTTCAAAGTAACGGTAAGGTAAGTCTAGCTGGGGCTACTATTGGTGGTCAACTTGTTTGTGTTAGGGATCATTTTTCTAATCCAGAAGGCACTGCGCTCATTGCTCAGAATATAGAAGTTAAAGGTTCTGTCTTTCTGGGTAATGATTTCAAAGCTGAGGGTATGGTCAGTCTATTAGAAGCTACTATTGGTGGTCAACTCTCTTGTATTGGAGGTCATTTCTCTAATCCAGAAGGAATTGCACTCAATGCTCAGAATATAGAAGTCAAAGGTGATGTCTATCTGAGTAATGGTTTCAAGGCTGAGGGTAGAGTCAGTCTATATGGAGCTATTATTGGTGGTGGACTCTCTTGTCGTGGAGGTCATTTCTCTAATAAAGGAAAAAATGCACTCAATGCTCAAAACACAGAAGTCAAAGGTGATGTCTATCTGAGTAATGGCTTCAAGGCTGAGGGTAGAGTCAGTCTATCTGAAGCTACTATTGGTGGTGTACTCTCTTGTATTAAAGGTCATTTCTCTAATAAAGAAGGAACTGCGCTCAGTGCTGAGAATATAGAAGTTAAAGCTGATGTCTTTCTGAGTGATGACTTCAAGGCTGAGGGTATAGTCATTCTATATGGAGCTACTATTGGTGGTACACTCTCTTGTCGTGGAGGTCATTTCTCTAACAAAGGAAAAGATACACTCTTTGCTAATAGTATAGAAATTAAAGGTTCTGTCATTCTGAGTGATGGTTTCAAGGCTGAGGGTAGAGTCAGTCTATCTGGAGCTACTATTGGTGGTAAACTTAATTGTAGCGGAGGTCATTTCTCTAATAAAGAAGGAAATGCGCTTGTTGCTGAAAGTATAGAAGTTAAAGGTTCTGTATTTCTAAGTAATGACTTTAAGGCTGAGGGTGTGGTAAATATATTTGGAGCTACTATTGGTGGTGTACTCTCTTGTCGTGGAGGTCATTTCTCTAATAAAGGAAAAGATGCGCTTTTTGCTAATAATATAGAAGTCAAAGCTGATGTGATTCTGGGTAATGATTTCAAGGCTGAAGGAGAAGTCAGTCTATCTGGAGCTACTATTGGTGGTAAACTTTCTTGTAGTGGAAGTCATTTCTCTAACAAAGGAAAAGATGCGCTTTTTGCTCAGAGTATAGAAGTCAAAAGTTCTGTCATTCTGAGTGAAGGTTTTAAGGCTGAGGGTAGGGTCAGTCTAGCTGGAGCTACTATTGGTGGTGTACTCACTTGTATTGGAGGTCATTTCTCTAATAAAGAAGGAGACGCGCTCTTTGCTCAACGTATAGAAATCAAAGGTTCTGTCTTTCTGAGAAATGGTTTTAAGGCTGAAGGTAACGTAAGTTTATCTGGAGCTACTATTGGCAGTCAACTCTCTTGTAGCGGAGGTCATTTCTCTAATAAAGGAAAAGATGCGCTCAACGCTAATAATATAGAAGTCAAAGGTTCTGTCTTTCTGAGTAATGATTTCAAAGCTGAGGGTGAGGTAAGTCTCTCTGAATCTACTATTGGTGGTGAACTCTCTTGTCGCAAAGGTCATTTCTCTAATCCAGAAAAATACGCGCTTGATGCTCAGAATATAGAAGTCAAAACTAACATCAGTCTAACTAATGGCTTCAAAGCTGAAGGCAAAGTCGATTTAACAGCAGCAAATATTAAAGGAAATCTTGACTGCACTAATGGCAACTTTTCTAACGAAAAAGGAAATGTTTTATCTGCTGAAGGAATGAATGTTGAAGGAGATATTTTATTAGATAAAGGAACTTTTCAAGGCAATATTTACTTAGTTAGTGCCAGAGTTGACGACACATTAAGTATGGTCAAAATTCAACAAGAAAAAGTAACCTTCCCCCTATATTTACGCCTCCTATATCCTTTGATTAAAAATATAAAAAATTAACCAATTTCATCACTACTTCAAACAGAATATCAAAGAATAGAAACTCACTACATGAAAATAGACCTACAATTTGCCAGAATAGGACGCCTCCGAGACGACGAACAAAGTTGGCCTCAAAAAAACAATATAAACCTTGATGGTTTCATATATCAGAAACTTGGAACAGACGATAATATAAAAGTTCTGAAAGATGCCAAAACCCGCCTCAAATGGCTGAGACTTCAACCCGAATTTTTTCCTCAAACTTATGAACAATTAGCCGAAGTTTTAAAAAAAGAAGGCGATCCAGATGCCGCCACAGAAATATTAATTCATAAAGAAAGAGACATTCGACCAAAACTCAACAGATTAAGTAAATTTTGGAATTACTTTCTAGACGCAACAATTGCTTATGGCTATAAACCCACACAAGCATTAGTTTGGAGTTCTCTTTTTATATCCTTTGGTTGGAATTTATTCGCTTTAGGTTATGACAATTGTTCCAACTCAATATCCAATAATAAATGCCTATTTTCACCAGCTTCAGAAATTAGTCCGTATACTGAAGAAACTAACGAGAAAAAGATTGATATAGACTATCCAGAATTTAATTTCTGGTTATATTCATTAGATACATTCATCCCCATAGTTGACCTACATCAACAAACATATTGGCTGCCAAATTCTCAAAAAGGTATAGAAATTCCATTAATATTATTCAAAGTAAAAACTGGTGCTTTACTTCAATGGTATTTATGGGTTCACATAGTTTTTGGTTGGATATTAACATCTCTCTGGGTAGCTGGTTTTAGTGGTTTAGTTCGTGGTTAAGTTGTCATTATTTGACTATGATACCAAAGATTGCCATGGGGGGTAATGATTGGAGAGACCAAAA
>NZ_JBNHEP010000141.1:31105-38075 GCF_050015995.1 Dapis brunnea BLCC-M229
TCATTATTTGACTATGATACCAAAGATTGCCACGGGGGGTAATGATTGGAGAGACTAAAATAATTGATTTCTCTGCCCCCCTGGCAATGACAGTGTTAGTGGTTTAGTTCGTGGTTAAGTTGTCATTGCGAGGCGTCGTCGAACAAGTTAACCTCTTGGAGAAAGCAGCTTTCTGAGCCGAAGCAATCTAGCAATTTGACTATGATACCAAAGATTGCCATGGGGGGTAATGATTGGAGAGACCAAAATAATTGATTTCTCTGCCTCCCTCGCAATGACAATCAATAGTGGTTTAGTTCGTGGTTAAGTTGTCATTGCGAGGCGTCATCGAACAAGTTAACCTCTTGGAGAAAGCAGCTTTCTGAGCCGAAGCAATCTCGCAATTTGACTATGATACCAAAGATTGCCACGGGGGGTAATGATTGGAGAGACTAAAATAATTGATTTCTCTGCCCTCCTGGCAATGACAGTGCTAAGGGTGTAGGGTGCGTTGGAGTCTTTTTCGGATAAGCGCGTTCTCAAAAAGCAGTCTGATTATGAGTGTTTTACCAAGGATGATATAAAATGAGAAAGAAGCTTAGGAAAAGTTCAATTTATTTAGTATTTCTCAACTACTTTAATAGCTTGAGGGCCAAAAATCTACTAATCTAGTTGCTAGAAAGCTTGAGTTCAACCCTGTCAAAATTTATATAAATTAACAAAGTAGAAACAAATTATAAACATGATCCCCAACTTACCCAATTATCAAATCGCAGAGCAACTGTACGCAGGTACCCGCACTCTAGTCTATCGAGGTATCCGTAGGAGCGACGAGCAACCTATCGTTATCAAACTACTACGAAACAAATACCCAAACTTTAACGAAATAGTTCAATTTCGCAACCAATATACTATTGCTCAAAATCTCGACTTTCCTAATATTATTAAACCCTTAAGTCTAGAAGTCTATGGCAATGGCTATGCCTTAATTATGGAAGACTTTGGGGGTATTTCCCTATCTAATTATCTTCAAATAGCCACAGATAAAAATCATCAATATAAATATTTACCTTTAACAGAATTTCTCGAAATAGCTATCCCATTAACAGAAGCTCTACACTATCTCTACCAAAACAGAGTCATTCACAAAGACATAAAACCTGCCAACATTTTAATTAATCCCCACACTAAACAAATTAAATTAATTGACTTTAGTATTGCCTCTCTCCTACCACGAGAAACCCAAGAAATTCAGAATCCTAATATTTTAGAAGGTACATTAGCCTATATTTCTCCCGAACAAACAGGTCGAATGAATCGAGGCATAGATTATCGCAGCGATTTTTATTCCTTGGGTGTTACTTTTTATGAATTATTGACAGGAAAATTACCTTTTGTCTCAGAAGATGCAATGGAGTTATTGCATTTTCATTTAGCAAAACAACCTATAGAAATCCATGAAATAAATTCACAAATTTCCCCGATTTTATCAAAATTTGTGAGTAAATTAATGGCAAAAAATGCCGAAAATCGTTATCAAATTGCTTTAGGAATTAAACATGACTTAGAAAAATGTTTAACTCAACTTCAGCAAACTGGAAAAATCTCTTATTTTGAACTAGGAAAGCGAGATATTAGTGACAGATTTATAATTCCTGAAAAACTCTATGGTCGGGAAAAAGAAGTCGATCGACTATTAGATGCTTTTGAACGAGTTAGTAATTCCCCCCAGACCCCCCTTAGTAAGGAGAAAATCTCCCCTCAATCCCCCCTTACCAAGGGGGGAGGAGCAGAATTGATGTTAGTCGCAGGTTTTTCCGGGATTGGAAAAACGGCAGTTATCAATGAAGTTCATAAACCTATTGTTCGACAACAAGGCTACTTTATTCAAGGCAAATATGACCAATTTAATCGCAATATTCCTTTTTCTGCTTTTGTGCAAGCCTTCCGAGATTTAATGGGGCAATTATTATCAGAATCAGAAGCCAAAATAGAAATTTGGAAAATCAATATTCTGGCAGCAGTGGGTGACAACGGACAAGTCTTAATAGATGTTATTCCCGAGTTAGAAAATATCATCGGCAAACAGCCACCACCCATAGAATTATCAGGAACAGCCGCCCAAAATCGCTTTAATTTATTATTTCAAAAATTTGTCAAAGTCTTCACCCGAAAAGAACATCCTTTAGTAATTTTTTTGGATGATTTACAATGGGCAGATTCTGCCTCATTAAATCTGCTGAAATTATTGCTGCAAGATACAGAATATTTATTATTATTAGGTGCTTATCGAGATAATGAAGTCTCCCCAGTTCATCCCTTAATTTTAATGGTAAATGAAATTGTTAAAACAGAGGGAGTAGTAAATACAATTACTTTAGCTCCGTTAATCGAATCCGATCTGAATCAGCTAGTGGCAGATACCTTAAATTGTGAATTATCTCTTGCCCAACCTTTGACAAAATTAGTCTATCAAAAAACAAAGGGAAATCCTTTTTTTGCAACTCAGTTTCTCAAAGCATTATATGAGGATAAGTTAATTATATTTAATTGGAATATCCAACATTGGGAATGCGATATTGCCCAAGTTAAAGCATTAGCAATTACAGATGATGTCGTAGAATTTATGGCATTACAATTGGAAAAATTACCAATAGAAACTCAGGAGATTATTAAACTAGCAGCTTGTATTGGAGCTGGGTTTGATTTACAAACTTTGGCAATTGTTTCAGAGCGATCGGAAATAAACACGGCGACTTTCTTATGGAAAGCATTGCAGGAAGGTTTGATTTTACCAGTTAGTGATGTATATAAGTTTTATCAGCTTGAGGTAAATGATAACTTCAGCTCTGAAGATGAAAATTCTCAGAAACAAAATGCTAAATACAGATTTTTACATGACCGGGTTCAACAAGCTGCTTATTCTTTAATTCCTGATGAAAAAAAACAGGTGACGCATCTCAAAATTGGTCAACTACTCCAAAAGAATTTATCAGAAAAAGAACAAGAAGAAAAGCTTTTTGATATTGTCGGGCATTTTAATTTAGGAATTGAGTTAATTATTCAACCCAAGGAGAGAGAAACTTTAGCGAAACTTAACTTAACCGCTGCACAAAAAGCCAGAAATTCAACTGCTTATATTGCTGCTAGAACTTTTGTGAAAACCGGACTTAATTTACTCCCCAAAAACTGTTGGAAAACTCAGTATGAATTAACTCTGAATCTTTATGTAACTGCCACAGAAACGGCTTATTTGAATGGTCAGTTTGAGGAAATGGAAACAATGGCAGCTCTGGTTTTGGAATCAACTAAAACCATACTAGACAAAGTAAAAATTTATGAGATTAAAATCAACGCATTGACAGCTAAAACTGAGATATTAGAAGCACTCGCTGTCGGCCAAGAAGCCCTGGAAAAATTGGAGATTACCTTCCCTTTAGAGGCAGATGAAGCGTTTATTGATAAAACATTACAAACCCTGGAGAAGCAACTTCAAGGCAAACAAATAGAGGAATTAATTAACCTACCTGTAATGAGTGAACCTCGAATAATTGCTGGGATGGAGTTGTTAGCAATGTTATTTCCGCCTATTCACCAAGCAAAACCTACTTTGTTGCCTCTACTGGGTGCGACAATGGTCAGTTTATCGCTAGAATTTGGGAATACTTCCGCATCAAGCATCGGGTATGTAACCTATGGCTTGATGTTGTCTAGTTTTTTAGAACAAGTCGAAAGGGGGTATTACTTTGGAAGAGTCGCACTAAATTTACTTCATAAATTAAATGTTCGGAAATTCAAGTGTATAACTTTACTTATATTTTGTACTTTTCTTCAGCATCATCGAGAATCACTAAGAGCAACAATAATCACTGCCAAAGAGGCTTATCTAGCAAGTATAGAAATTGGTGATTTTCTCTATGCTGGCTATAGCATAGTTCACTATTTTGTTGATAATTTATTTGCTGGAGTCGAGCTACAGGATTGGGAAACTGAAATTGAAAATTACTGTATTACCTTAGAGAATGTTAAGCAAAAATCAGCTCTAGCTTACCTGAGGATGCAACAACAAGTAGCCCATAACTTGAAGGAAATTATCGATCGACCGGATTTATTAAGCGGTGTTACTTACGATGAAAATTTGATGATTACTAAGTACAATGAGGATAATGATGTTAGTTCGCTCATTTTTATCTATGCTTATAAATTGATGTTAGCTTATCTGTTTTGTGACTATACAAATGCTTTAGATTATATTTTCAAAGCCGAAAGCTATTCAATTACAAAAGTAGGACAAATTCAGACTCCAGCTTTTCATTTTTATGCAGCATTAACCTACTTAAAGTTATACTCAGATCGGTCAGAAATTGAGAAAGATAACACTCTTGAAGCCGTAAAAAATCATCAAATTTATTTGGCGAAATGGGCGTATCATGCCCCGATGAATCATCAACATAAACTTGACTTGGTAGAAGCAGAAAAATACCGAATCTTAGGACAAAAAACTGAAGCAATTGAATTTTATGATAAAGCTATTGCAGGTGCAAAAGAAAACGAATATATTCACGAAGAAGCATTAGCGAATGAATTAGCAGCTAAATTTTATCTCCATTGGGGAAAAGAAAAAGTTGCCACCGCATATATGCAAGAAGCTTACTACTGTTATGCACGGTGGGGATCGAAGGGGAAAGTTGCCTATTTAGAAGAAAAATATCCACAACTACTAGAGGTTATTTTGCAACCAACTAACTCAGCGAGCGGATCTGAGGGAACAATCTCTAACAGCGCAACAAAAAGCTTCAATAAGACCACGAATGTCCAAAACTCAAATTTATTAGATTTTCCAGCAGTGATGAAAGCTGCCCAAGTTATTTCTGAGGAAATAGAGTTAGATAAACTTTTAGCCAGTCTGATGCAAGTTGCGATCGCCAATGGGGGTGCAGAAACTGGATTTTTAGTGATTCATCAACAAGCAGAATGGCTAGTTATAGCTAAAGCGAATCAAAACCATACAGAAAACTTGCAAATTCCTCTTGCTCAATGTCAAGAATTACCTCAAAGTTTGATTTATTCTGTCATCAGAAGTAAAAAAATCGCAGTTTTTGATAACTTGAGTGCAACATCTCAATTTGCAGGCGATCGCTACATTATTACCAAGCAACCCAGATCGGTTTTATGTACTCCTATTACCAAGCAAGGAAAATTAATTGCAATTTTGTATTTAGAAAATAATCTGACAGTGGGAGCATTTACAAGCGATCGGATTGAAACATTGCAAATTTTAACTTCTCAAGCTGCAATATCAATTGAAAATGCTCGTTTGTATCAACAAGTAGAAAACTATTCTCAAACCTTAGAAGCAGAAGTAGAGAAAAAAACTGAAGCTTTAAGTCAAAAAGCTTTTGATTTAGAGCAAGCATTAACAAATTTACAACAAACCCAAGCTCAATTAATTCAGAACGAAAAAATGTCTTCTTTGGGTCAGATGGTGGCAGGTGTTGCCCATGAAATTAACAACCCAGTCAATTTTATTTATGGCAATATTAAACCAGCAAGTGAATACGTTAATGACTTGTTAAATTTAATTACTGCTTATCAAAATACTTATCCGAAACCGACGGCTGAAATTGAAGCAATAATTGACGATATAGATTTAGATTTTTTGGTAGAAGATTTGCCAAACTTGTTAGGTTCGATGCAAACTGGCTCAAAAAGAATTCGAGATATTGTAGCCTCGTTGCGGAATTTTTCTAGGTTGGATGAATCTCAAATCAAAAAAGCAGATATCCACGAAGGTATTGAATCTACTTTGCTAATTTTACAACATCGGTTGCACAGTTTTGAAGAGGAAAGTTGTGGGATAAAATATCCAGAAATAAAGGCGATTAAAAATTACGGAAAACTACCATTAGTTACTTGTTATCCCAATCAGTTAAATCAAGTATTTTTGAATATTCTGAATAATGCTATTGATGCTTTGAATGAAGTTAGTATTCAGGGAAAAAATCCCGATCTTACTCCTACTCTTACAATTACGACAGCAATAACTGAAAGTCGATTCATTGAAATAAAAATTGCTGATAACGGCCCAGGAATTCCACCAGAAATTGTTAATAAAATCTTCGACCCATTTTTTACTACGAAACCAGTAGGTTCGGGTACTGGTTTGGGATTATATATTAGCTATCAAATTGTAGTTGAGCGTCATTCCGGAGAGCTAATTTGTGTTAGTAATTTGGGTCAAGGAACGGAGTTTATTATTAAGGTGCCAATGGATAATTGATAGCTGAATAACAAAAAAAATTGTAGGGGCGGGTTTTTTTCAGTTATCAGTTATCAGTGTGATGTGTAGGGGCGGGTTTTTTCAGTTATCAGTTATCAGTTATCAGTTATCAGTGCGATGTGTAGGGGCGGGTTTTTTCAGTTATCAGTTATCAGTTACCGGAACCGAACCTAATCTTAAGTTTGATCGCACTTAGCGGTTTAATGCTAGGCAGCAAAAGAAAGACCAAAGGCTAAAAAGAAGAAGAGAGGGGAAGTTCAAACCTTCTCTTTTTTTCTCAACGATACCTGGCACGAGGAGAAGTCAAGAAGTTTGAACTCAGAAGTTTTTCTGCTGAGAGGAATATTGAGCAAAGTTCCCAAAACAAAAGTATCCCCCGGTCAAATTCCCTTACCATTTTTGATAGAAAAAATTGTATTGATAGAAATTCCAGCAATAGCTGAGACAGCGATAAATTTTATTAAAGCGAATCGTTTTCCCGATTATTCTGTGGGTTGGTAGAGGCGTTTTTTTTTCAGTTATCAGTTATCAGTTATCAATGCGATTTGTAGGGGCGGGTTTAGCCGGAAACCTTGGTACATGATATTAATTTATCTAAACCCGCCCCGCTTTCAACCTGATATTGGGTAATGCTGATATTGATAACTACGCGTTACGGGGGGGCGAGTTTATTTGATTTGGGGTGATTTCCATTAATTTAACGCGGAACCC
>NZ_JBNHEP010000141.1:38175-45441 GCF_050015995.1 Dapis brunnea BLCC-M229
GCCCCTACCTCATCAACGTTAAAAAATCCTAGGGGCGGGTTTCACCAAAAATCTGATTATAACTGATTGATTTATGTTAACCCTGCCCCGCTTTCAACCCGATCAATGGTAATGCTGATATTGATTGAACGGGGAATGGGGGCTGGTTTATTTGATTTGGGGTGATTTCCATTAACTTAACGCGGAACCCGCCCCTACCTCATCAACGTTAAAAAATCCTAGGGGCGGGTTTCACCAAAAATCTGGTGATAACTGATTGATTTATGTTAACCCGCCCCGCTTTCAACCTGATATTGGGTAATGCCGATCTTGATGACTACGGGTACGGGGGGCGGGTTTATTTGATTTAGGGTGATTGCCATTAATTTAACGTGGAACCCGCCCCTACATCCGTTAAAAATTTGTAGGGGCGGGTTTCACCAAAAATCTGATTATAACTGATTGATTTATGTTAACCCGCCCCGTGCATAATATCGCCTGGGGGTGGGTTTATTTGATTTGGGGTGATTGCCATTAATTTAACGTGGAACCCGCCCCTACATCCGTTAAAAAGCTGTAAGATAATTCAAAAGTTCAACTCATAACTGATTTCACGGAACTTGCCAAATTTTAATCGTTTTATCATTACTCCCACTGGCTAAACTTCTACCATCCTGACTAAACACTACCGAAAATACATCACTAGCATGACCATTAAGGGTTTCCAACAATTCCCCAGTAATAGCATCCCATAAATTAATACTGCCATTGCGATATCCACTGGCAACTATTTTGCCATTCGGACTAAATGCCACCGACAAAACATCACTCATACCATACTTCAAATTTTGTATGGGTGTCGAAATAAGCTCCCCTCCATAAACCTGCCATAACTTAATCGTGCCATCCCTACTACCACTCGCTAATACTCCACCATCTGGACTAAAACTTAGCGATCGCACCCAGTCTGAATGACCCTTAACTGAAAATAACTCTTTCGCCTTTTGCAAATCCCATATTTTAATAGTTTGGTCGCGACTGCCACTTGCCAAAATTCCACCATCTTGATTAAAAGCAACAGTATAAACCCGGTCTTCATGTCCGACCAAACTAAACCAGCGCTTTGCCTTCTGCAAATTCCAAATTTCAATAGTTTTATCCCTACCTCCACTTGCCAACATTTGATTATCCGGACTAAACGCTACCGTATCCACCCAGTCAGAATGACCGATAAGAGTAAACCAACGTTTGCCTTTTTTCATATCCCAAATTTCAATAGTTTTATCCCGACTCCCACTCGCCAACATTTCCCCATCTTGACTAAACGCCACTGTTTGTACAGAGTCACCATGACCAGTAAGAGTAAACCAACGTCTACCTTTTTTCATATCCCAAATTTCAATAGTTTTATCCCGACTAGCACTCGCCAAAGTTTCCCCATCCGGACTAAATGCTACTGAGTTTACCGAGTCAAAATGTCCGGTCAAAGTCAAGACACATTTCCAGGTTGACTGTTGTGGTTGGGGAATAACAGTTGGTTGCACAACATGAGGCGGTGCAGTAATAGAATTTGTGGGTTGTTTTGTTTGCGGTTTCGGAGGTTGGTATGTTGGTATAGGTGGTCTGGTAGGAGTTGGAGATGGTGTTGGTCTTCTGGTTGGGGATGGTGTGGGTGGAGAAATATTAGGGAGAGTAGGGAGTTTCACGTCTGGGTTTAATTCTTTCATTACTTCCGCAGCAGACTGGTAACGCATTTTGGGATTAGTTGCCAACATTTTATCAAGAATTCTCCCTAACATACTATTAATAGATTGACTTAAATAATCTCGCCATACCCATTTATCTTTCATTACATCAAATAGATCGAAAGGAGAGACTTGAGTCAACAAATAAATACAAGTTACTCCCAAACTATAGATATCGCTGGCAAAAATAGCATGACCTCTAACTTGTTCTGGAGCGACATATTCTGGACTACCAATTATTGTTCCAGGCTGCATTAAAGAAGTTCCGGTAATAACTTTAGCTGCACCAAAATCAACTAAGACTAATTTATTAGTATTAGTCATCCATCCAGTAGTTTGTGGAATAGAACTACGACGAATAATATTTTCTGGTTTTATATCCCGATGAATTACTCTATATTCGTGAATAAACTGTAAAACTGGTAATAATTCATTCAAGATTTGTTTAATTTGATTACTATCAAACGGACCCTTTTTTATTGACTCTTCAGCTAAATTAGAACCGTCGATAAATTCTTGTACTAAATATTGATTATTATCCTGTTCAAAGTGAGCTAATAATTCGGGAATTTGTGGATGTTGACCAAGTTCATCTAATCTAACTGCCTCTTGTTGAAATAACTCGGCAGCCTTTTTTGGGTCGCCAGTATTTTGAGGTAAAAATTGTTTAATTACACAAGGGGGATGAGAAGGTTTATCTTCATCTACGGCAAAAAAGGTTCTACCAAAACCACCCCTACCGATAGGTTTAATGGGGCGATATCTTTCTCTCAGCAGCAATTTTGACCCACAAGCGAGGCAATATAATGTCCCTTCAGAATTTTGGGGATTTTGACATTGAGGATTTAAGCAATAACTCATATTAACAAGATTAGGCTACTATGTCTATGTTAATTTAGGGAGTAGGGAGTAGGGAGTAGGGAGTAGGGAAGATGGAGAATAGGACAGAGCTGTTTCATTCTGGCAAAAAGCAGAGTGTGGGAAGTGTGGGGAGTGTGGGGAGTGTGGGGAGTAAGAAACTTCCAAAAAGTTGATTCAATACTTCCCCTTCGACAATTCTCCATTGTCAGTATTTTAAATTGGCATAATGTCGTCAAGTCGCAATTGTAAATCAGGAAATATATAAGAATAAATAGGCTCTCCCAAACGATATTGTGTTTGCTGATAGACACCATTCACTAACTGGCAAATTGTGAAAGTAGGTTGTTTCGGATTACCAATAAATTGCAAACCACCCAAGCCCATAAAATCCACAATCCAATATTCTGAAATATTTAAAAAAGCATATTCTTCTACTTTTCTAGCATAATCATCTTGCCAATTTGTACTAACAACTTCTGCAACAAGTTTGATGGTACTACCGTTACAAATTACTGATTCTTTTTGCCAAAGAGGTTCTTTAATTAATTCTGATTTATCTAAAACAATCACATCAGGACATAGGGCAGTTGCTTCAGCAAATAGGGGTTGGACTAAACAATTTTTCGGAATCAACCAGTTGAAATTATTCCGAAAAATTTCAACATAAATTCTACCAGCAATACTCCCAGCAACAGCTTCGTGAGGACCAGTAGGCTGCATCTCTCTTAGTTCTCCGTCAATGAGTTCATAGTTTGTATTATCTCCATATTGGGTAATAAATTCTTCAAAGCTTAGTTGTTTGGATGAAGTATAGGTCATTTCAGTTATCAGTTATTAGTTAATAGTTATGAGTTATAGTAGTCGCCATTATTGTTAGTAGTATTGAACTGAGACCTCTAAAAATGTAGTTTGGGTTGAGGAACGAAACCTAACTTAAGCTTATTACGACTATTTGAGATATTTTTTAATAAAAGCATCTGGAGTTAAGCACTCAAAATCAGCGATTGCTTTAATTAGTTTTCTATTAGAAGAGACAAAACAATCTGTTGACCCAAACTTAGCTGTAAGAAAAACTTCTATATCTTCTGTGGGGATATTTCCTGTTGAATTAATTTCTTTTGAGAGATTGCGCCACTCCGCATCAGGGGTAACATAAAAGATGTTTAGATTTGACCAAATAAGACCAAGAACTAGACCTGCTTTGTCTTTATTCCATAAATATTTACCCACTCGCCGGATTTGGTCAATTAACTCAGGAGACAAAATAATTTCAGCAATTAACAATTAATAATTACTCCTTCTTTAAAGAAGGGGATTGACACTTACGGAAAAATCAAAATTTTTCCCCTATCCAAGGAGAGGCTTTAAACCTTAAATTATTTAATTATTAATTATTAATTATTAATTATTTGGTAACCTATAGACTCAAGAATTTTTGCCTCATCTGAATTAACTTCTTGAATGCCGATTATATAAACATTTGTATCAAGACATAAACGTTTGATTTTAGACATTATTTTACTCTATCTTTTTCCTGAAGCATTTCTAACTTAACCTTTTTAATTAGATCGAGTATTTTTTCCTGAGAATCATATCCTTTAGCTTTTGCTATTTCCCGCATAATCTCAAATTCATCTGGCTCATTTTTGGCAACAAGAATAATGTCTATTTCGTCATTACTAAACTCTGGAGGAACAGTAATTTTTACTTCTCCATTTTTCACTGTTCCTTTTGTTTGTATAATTCTCATCCCATACCTCTTTTTTCTTACTGATAATATTTGATATACAGAGCTTGTTCTTTGGGCAGCAGTTCCTCAAAAACAATAAAGCCTTAAAACATAAACGTTTTAAGACTGTATAATACAAAAAGGGCGAACGATGGGACTCGAACCCACGAATGGTGGAACCACAAACCACTGCCTTAACCACTTGGCCACGCTCGCCGTGAATTTTTTCTTACAGTTTATTAATATAGCACTACCAAATTATATTTGTAAACCCCCTTGACAAAAATATAAAATCTAAAACTTCCCCATCAATGAGTTATTGTGTTAATTCTCAATGCCCCAAACCAGAAAACCCAGATACAGTAAGTTATTGCCAGAGTTGCCAATCTCCCTTAATTCTCCAGGGACGCTATCGTATTCTGAAAAAAGTTGGTCAGGGAGGCTTTGGCAAAACATTCTTGGCGGTAGATGAACAACATCCGCTGAAGCTTCCATGTATTCTTAAGCAAATATCATTTCCCACCCTCGACCCCGAAAGCCACCAAACAACAGCTAGACTATTTCGGCGGGAGGTAATGCGGTTAGGGCAGTTGGGGCAACATCCACAAATTCCTCTACTTTTGGCTCATTTCCAATACAATCAAAATTTATATTTAGTGCAGGAATATATTCAAGGTCTGACATTAAAGCAAGAATTAAAACAAGGTCTCTTCAGCGAAGAACAAATATGGCAACTTTTACGAGAGTTACTGCCAATATTGAAATTTATTCATCAGCATCAAATTATTCACCGAGATATCAAACCAGAAAATATTATTCGTCGAACTTTCCCACCTATTAACTATCAAAAACCACCCCACCTACCAGGAGAAAATAAACTGGAAAAATTAGGAAAAGTAGGGGAAATTGTATTAATTGATTTTGGCGTGGCGAAGTTGCTGACGGGTACAGCTTTAATTCGCACTGGTACAATTATTGGAAGTCCGGAATATATGGCACCGGAGCAAACCAGGGGGAAAGCACTGCCAGCAAGTGACTTATTTAGTTTGGGTGTAACTTGCATTCATTTACTGACGGATGTTGCACCGTGGGATATGTTCGATGTTATTAATGACTCTTGGAGATGGCGAGATTTTTTGCCGAGTGGGAGTAGTGTAAGTCAACGTATCGGCAATATATTAGATAAGTTGTTGCAAAATTCTGTGAGTCAACGCTATCAGACAGCGGAAGAAGTTTTGGAAGCGTTGGAGTCTCGCTCTAATATTGTCAGGCAACCTGTGAAAAATGCAGAGTCTTTGGCGCGGGTAAATCAAAAGTTACCTCTGTTGCCATCGGTACCGAGTTTGGTGGGGAGGTTTATTCCGCAAATTATGGCACTGGATGAAAATGAGTTAATTTCGGCAGTGGGGGTAAAGTATGGGAAATTGCAATATTTGTTGGCAGTGCAAAAGTGGCAGGAAGCGGATGTGGAAACTTGGGGAGTTTTGTGTGATGCTTTGGGGAAGAGGAGAAAAAGTTATTTGTTTCAGGATGATATTGATAATTTACCTTGTGAAGATTTGCTGACTATCGATCGCCTCTGGGTAAAATATAGTCAGGGAAAGTTTGGGTTGAGCGTGCAAAAACAGATTTATGAGAGTGTGGATGAAGATTATGGAAAATTCTGTAGTCAGGTTGGTTGGTTGACTTATAATCTGCATTTTCGCGATCGGGGATTTAAGTTTAGAAATTGGGCACCAGTTGGTCATTTACCTTCAAGAATTTGGTCAGGAGGTCAAAAATGGTGGATTCATGCTGAGGCAATGGCAAAAAAGTTAGATAAGTGTTTGTTGTAGGTAGTAGCTGAAATAATTTTCTGGAAAGGTTTAGCTATCAACCCATAAAAGTAAAAAAAACCGATATTTGAGGAATTGATTTTTTCTGAGCGATCGCTTATACTACTACCAAAATTTTAAAGGGGATTTAAAATATGTATGAAAATCTGGAAGTAGACCATATTTTTAGAATAGTTGAAGATGATGCGGATGCGATAAATCAAATATCATCACTAGGTTTTTCTCCTTCTGAAATTAGGGAGCATACTCAACAAGGAACCAGTTCAAGGTTTATTTTTTTTGAGAAAAATTATTTAGAACTAATATATCTTAGAAGTAGAGAAGAATCCCAGAATAACTTTGTTAAATTTCATCAAAGGGTGGATAATTTCCGAAATAAATCTGGTTCCCCCTATGGAATAGCTTTTAGAGGTAAACTTTCAGATATCGAGAAAAATGATTTTGAATTATATCAACCTAAATACAATTTATATGGTAAAAGTTTCATTATCTATATGCACGGTTCCTATTTCACAAATCCAGAAATGCCAGCGATATTTTTCCTGGAAGTAAGTAACAGTACAAAAGAGGAATTTTATCCGATAAACAGGGGGTTGTCTTGTAAAAGAGATATCTCTTTAAATCAATTTACTGATGTAGTATTAATTTCTCCAATATTAAAAGAAGAGTCTTTTGGAAATTTTGAAATTCAGAGAGGGGATGAGGAAAAATTACTAATTAATGGTAAATTTTCATTTTGATAATTATCAGTTTTAGGGAATAGGGAATAGGGAATAGAGATTAGTATTAAACTGTACCTCACTATCCTCTAAATTTTCAATTAATAAATTAATTTCTTGTTTACCTTGAAAGAGAAAAGCTTCAGATGTTTATCCATATTAATCTCCATATTAATCCGTATATCCGTGGCAAAATCCTTGTGTACCATATCTCCTAAAAGTCATCCTTTAAAGTTTCAATTAATAAATTCATTAAATATCTATCCATATTAATCCGTATATCCGTGGCAAAATCCTTGTGTGCCATCCCTCCTAAAAGTCATCCTTTAAAGTTTCAATTAATAAATTCATTAAAGATTTATCCATATTAATCCGTATATCCGTGGCAAAATCCTTGT
>NZ_JBNHEP010000141.1:45541-75711 GCF_050015995.1 Dapis brunnea BLCC-M229
AAATTCATTAAAGATTTATCCATATTAATCCGTATATCCGTGGCAAAATCCTTGTATGCCATCCCTCCTAAAAATCATCCTCTAAAGTTTCAATTAATAAATTCATTAAAGATTTATCCATATTAATCCGTATATCCGTGGCAAAATCCTTGTATGCCATCCCTCCTAAAAATCATCCTCTAAAGTTTCAATTAATAAATTCATTAAAGATTTATCCATATTAATCAGTATATCCGTGGCAAAATCCTTGTGTGCCATCCCGCCTAAAAATCATCCTCTAAATCATCCGTATATCCGTGGCAAAATCCTTGTTTGCTATCCTCTAAAGTTTCAATTAATAAATTCATTTTTTGCTCACCTTGAGTGAGAAAAGCTTCACATTTTTGCAAATCTGCTACAGCAAGAGAAAACTTTTCAAATACTTCCTCTAATGTTAATTCCCCTGATTCAATTTCATCAATAATCTCCTCAATATTAATAACAGTTTCCTCATAATCAAATTCCATTTTTTTACTCCAGACTCTCAGATTCAAAAATATCCATAATTTTAACTTTTACCTTACCACTATTTAACTGAATTATCAATTCTTGGTCTGCCATTAAATCTGCTGTCGAATTTACTAACTTACCATCCTTTTTTTGCACGACTGCGTAACCTCTAGATAAAACTGCTTTAGGGTCAAGTGCTGCTAACCTTTGCCTTAACATCTGACATTTAACAGTTGCTTTGTCTAAAGTTCGGGAAGTTTGAGGAATATTTTTCAGTCGAATTTTGAGAGACTTTAAATTTGCCTTTTCTTCATTAAACCTAGTTCTCAAAGCATCAATAATTCTTTCAACTCTTTGACAATGTTCGGCATAAAGTTGATTTTGGTCTGGCATAATTTTTTCTGCTGCTGCGGTGGGAGTATGAGCAGAATAATCTGCCACTAAATCTGCTAAAGTTTCATCTCTTTGATGACCGATACCCGTAATAATTGGAATTTTACAATCAGCAATTACTCTAACAACTCTTTCATCATTAAAACAGGATAAATCTTCTACTGCTCCACCGCCTCTAGCTAAAATTATTACTTCGGCGCGTCCGTCTAATTCAACTTTTTTTATTGCTTTAACAATGGCTGGAGGAGCAAATTCTCCCTGTACTAATGTTGGGGATAATAATATTTTTACGAGGGGAAAGCGTTGTTTAATTGTGCGTTGAATATCTCCCCAGGCAGCAGCAGTATCGGAAGTAACAACGGCAATTGTTTGAGGAAACTTGGGGAGAGTTAGCTTATTTTCTGAGTCAAATAAACCTTCTGCTTCTAGACGCGAACGTAGTTGTAAATAGCGGAGATTTTTTATTCCTGCTCCCGCAAGAGAGACAGTATCAACTATTAATTTATAGTCGCCTCTAGGAGGATAGAGACTGATTCTACCTGTGACAATTATTTGTTCTCCTTTTTCTGGTTGATGATGAATATTTTTGAGAGTATTTCTCCAAATAGCACAGGGAAGAGAGGCAGAATTATCTGGTTCAGAAAGCGTGAAATATAAATTTCCTGAATTTAGCTTGGCGCTAGAGACTTCTCCGATAACTGATATTTGTTGAAGTTGGTAGTCTTCTTCTAAAATGTCTTTGATATAAAAGGTAATTCCTGCAACTGAGAGAGGTGATTCTTCTATGAATTGTTCGGGAATATTTGCCGTCATTGATGATAGTTTGGTTTGGTTGGGTTATTGTGGGTAAAGTTTACAATAAAAGAAAGCTAAAAGTCAAAAAATTAAGTAGGGTGTGTGACGGAATTCTTAGTTATATCTTTGAGAATTTATATTCCTGTAGCCGTCACGCACCTTTAGGATAGAATGGTGTAATAAGTGTAGGTTGGGTTTAGGAACGAAACCCAACAATAAGGCACTGAATTTTCTTTTTTTATCCCCTTTAAAGAAAAAGCTTGAAACCTAATTTTCTAGTCTTATGCAAAATTTTATTTTGAGTTCCTATAATTTCTCCTTGAGTAATTTTGGGAGTGGGATAATAAAATTATTTTACTCAAATGTTATAGTTTTGTCTGAGCGATCGCTCAGAGAATAAAATTATTATTGGTTTGGCTTTTGGAATTATAATATAGTAGTTGTTAATAATATCATATTTGATATGGATGCTGAGGAACTTTTAAGGTGAAAAAATTATTGAAAAATCAAGTTTTCGATTCCTTGGATTTCTTACGCAGAATCCTGAGAAATATATTAACTGGATTTAGTCAAAAAGATATTGCTTCTTGTACAGGATATGATTTTATTCTTGAAGCATTATGTGTAGTCAGATTTTAAGAAATTGGTATAACCTTGTCTCATTTATCGTAAATATTTGTTAACCAATGCTCTTTAGGGTAATGGCGTGATTTATAATTAGGGAAGACCAAGAAATAAATCATCCCACTAGATGGGATTAGCATCCTGCTCTTGCTTATGTTATTAGAGGGCAAGATGTCCACAAGAGATTTTGGGATAATTTATAAATTGGAGGTCTCTTAATGGCAAAAAAAAACCAAACCCTCATAAGTTATGCCCCAATCCTCGCCCTTAATCAACAAAAACATCACAAAGGAACAAACACACCAGTATTTGTTTACCAGCATGGTTTCCCATCGTGGAACGCCCGTAAGCTTTGCAATGAGACAGGACGGACGCATCTTTTACAGCGTATTGGATATGTCGAATACGGAGCAAAATGCTACGGTATCCGATGAGCATGATAAAAATTATTGGTCGAAGGTTAATTTCGAGGGTGTAGATGCAAGTCAGTTACATTTCCCATCGGAAATCATGCAGGTTGGGTATGGCGTGGTGCCCAACTTTCCGATTGGCAAATACGACAGCAATAATAACAAGATTATTAATAGAGAGGAAGCTGGAAAGCCCCTAGATGCAAACGGCAATGAATTGTCTGCAGAAGCCATTAAGGATAAAACCGATCCCTTCTATTCCAGTACAGCAAGGTTAGGTGCCAAAGCTCAGTTTCAGGTACTCTCGGATGGCAAGTACATTTATTTGTTTCGTCAGTCTATTGCAGGGAACGATTATAATAATGAAAACCCGGCTATTGTAAACAACACCCTTTTAGTAGATCGTTTCATCCTCAGCGGAACAACTTTAAAGCTCAGTAGAGAAATACGCTATCAGCGCAGCCGCCACAAAACAGAACCTGAATCTCGAAAAGACACTCTCTCCGCTGTAGATGTGGAAGGCAATCCATTTTATGAGCCTACCCGTGAATTGGTTTTTGCCAACAATCTAGCTAATGGAAATTTTTCTGTGCTGTTGTTACCGGGAGCAGATTCAGAAGAACAGCGCTGGCAGATTTTTACGACTGACGCTGTAACCGGCAAAGTAAATAGCTTCAATATTAGATTTGATTACAGCATTGTGTTCGATACCAGCGACTCCCAAACAGTCGTCAACGAATTTATCGAAAAATATGGGCTTAATGATGGTTTGGTTTCCGATGTAAAAACTAAAATTGATAGGTACACCGATTTTACAGTTAAAGTTAAATTTGGTGCATCGGATACGAAACTAATTATTTCGGCTTCTAACGATATAGCGGCAGGGGATCTGTTGCTGATTGCCGATGAACTTCTGGCTATCCAATCCATACATGCTAATTATGTGGTAGTTACTCGTGGACAACTCTCAACGACCGCTGCTTCTCACCTTGCTAATACAGACATCAAACTGATTAAACCTGGTACCACTACTACCACCATTAATGAAGGTACTGGGTTTTTGAATAATGACCCCACTCTGACCGTTACATCAGCTGATGGATTTTCCATCAACGATTACATTTGCATTGACAATGAAATTCTTCTCGTCAATGCATTATCTGGAAACGATTTGACCGTTACACGTGCCCAACTGGGTACCACAGTGGCACCTCACAACAATGGGGCGGGTGTAACCATTCTGAACGTTCAGTCAAAATTTTTATCAGTTACAGCAACGGGGGATAGTGTAATTACAGGTGATGGTGTCACAAATGGAAACTACTTTACAAGTGAAGGAAATCAAATAACGATAACCAGTGGAAAAATAAGTGCGATTACATCGCCTGGGGAGGATGGCTATACCAGCCTTGACAATCAAATCACGAAGGATCTATTGCCTCAAAGTAAATACAGTGGAAAAGGTATACCCGAAGATGCTTTGACTGAGGTAGTTTACACCATCCGAACAGGGGTTGTTAAGGATGATTTTATTCCTGCATCTGACTCTGAATGGCCCTTAATTGAATATGAAAGTGATAATACTGCCATTCAAGCCAAATATACGGTGAATGGTGTACTTAAGGAAGAGTATTCCTTTCAAGCGCCGACAGACAAGCTAAAGCCTAAGTCAGTTGAATACACCCCTGGTAATGGCTTGTCATCATGC
Organism: Dapis brunnea BLCC-M229; assembly: GCF_050015995.1. Lineage (NCBI taxonomy): Bacteria > Bacillati > Cyanobacteriota > Cyanophyceae > Oscillatoriales > Microcoleaceae > Dapis > Dapis brunnea. The sequence continues at coordinate 49,961 of NZ_JBNHEP010000141.1, forward strand.
TATTACTACCAACAAGAAATGGGTGCTGACAATAAACCTATGAAAAACAAAGCCTGCGTGATGCTTGCTCTAGGGCTCGAAGACAAAAGACCAAGTGAACCAAATGAACCAAATAAAAATAGGCTCGAAGACAAAAGACCAAATGAACCAAATGAACCAAATGAACCAAATAAATACATAGGTATTCTAAACTTTTCTGCGGCTGCTTCTGGCCGGTTGAGCCGCTTAACCACCGATACTGTAAACATGCCGGACATAAACGTTCAGGCACTGGATGAGAATCCATACGATACATTGGAAGACATTCCAACCAATGACGAAAATGGCGTGGCATGGCAGCAACCTCAAAAAATGAGGCTCCTCGATATCGACCCCAACGGCTTAAGCACCAGTGGAGGGGTACTTAAGTTTGCCTACACAAGCGCTCCTATTGGCATAAGCGCAGGCTATTCGGATGCTGTTGTAGCAACGGAACCCTATTTGTTTGATGATTCCCTAGGAAGGGTAAACCTTTATTTTAAGGGAAAGAAAGAGAATTTCTTCGTGCTTTACTTTGATCCTACCGGAAGTAAAAGTTTAACGGTTAAAGATTCTAGTTCGCAGAAGGTAAACCCTCCACTGTCTTTGAAACCGCGCCTCGATCGTGACATGATCCTCAATGTGGTTGCCAATGTGCCAAATAATAGCAATACATGCACCATAACCGTGAATTCACAACCAGGCAATGAGGAAGTAGAAAAATGGAGTCACCTCCCCAAGCGCTTTTCTCAAATTACCGGCATTTTGAATGGTAGCAGCCAGTTGCCACTGGGAACACTGGAGCCGCTGGAAATCCACGGCGATCCCAGAGCAGCTTATATAAAACCCCAGACAGGCAACGGTACCTTCAAACTCCGTACCACTGTAGACAACAATCTCATGTTCCAGGTTACAAATGCATATGCCGCTCAATTAGCTGATGGTGTCGAACATTCCGTGTCATTGAGCAGTTTGTCTGATTACCTGGACAGTAATCCCATGCTGAATATTGCCAAAAAGCAGTTCTCTTTAGTTAAAACTGCCAATGTAACAGTTAAGGCTGACGTATTTTACAAGTCATATCTGTCTGGAATGGTTACTAATATTGGCGACATAGATAAACTTTGGAAGTATTTGAAACGCCAAAACTTCCTACAAGAGGTTGCTAGGCCACCAGAAAAAGGAGAAGACAAAGGAGAAGACAAAGGAAATTTAAGGTCTGGAACGATGACAGGCGATCGTGCATCTTTGAGCGATGATATGGCTGATGCGGACATCGATAATTTATCTCTGCAATTGCTGCAAGAGGGTAATGAAGCTGACAAAAAAGCTAGACGAGCAAGATTGAAACAATCCCTGATTGCATTGATCCTGGATGTGGCAAAAGTCCGTATTATCACCTTTACAGTACAGGATACCAATGCCCAAAGTGTTGACCGCTTGGAAGCCGGTTTAGCGGTTAGTGTTGGGTATGATTATGCAACCCATTTTACCTGTACCCCAGCCAACCTTGACGGAATCAGCGCACCAAAATGGGAACATTCCAGAAGCTATCTATTTAATGCTGAGGTCAAATACGATGCAACGATAAATACAACAACTGAAATTACTCCTAGCTTTGACTATGAATATGACATCAATAACACCATCGGCGAATGGGAAGACTGGGAGGCTAGCCTAGCTCTCGAGTTTAACCCTGCATCGTCCACCAATGGTGCCCTATTAAACACTGCCGATAGCGGCAAACTTGAAGGATTGCGGCCCACGGAAAAAGGCTTGAGCGTGGAAGCCTGGGTTAAGCCATCCAAAGATTCTAACTTTAACAATCCGGGAAGTATTGTTTACTATAAAAAAGGTAGCCAGAATTACTCGTTGGGCATTGAAAAGGATATTGATGACAGCTATAAATGCGTGGCTACCCTTGGCGATAAGAAATATACCAGTAAAAATTCGTTTCCCTTTCAATCCGAAGGGAAGGAGCAATGGATGCACCTGGCTTTTACCCATAAAAAATATTGGGGCTATCAACTCAATAACAAGAACTTCATCAATTGTGGCAATGACAGTTCCTTACAGCTCATAGATGAATTCACCTTGGAGGTACTGGTGAAGATCGATGCAGCAGGTACTCTTCTGGAAAAAGAAGGTGAGTATAGCCTATCGGTTAATGGTAGCAGTGAAGTTGTTTTTGACTGGGCAGGTACAAATTACTTAGAGGAGTTGATTGAAGATGTCGTAAATAAGCCTGACAAGCTGGATTCATTAAATCAATTTTATAAAATCACTTTAATCCGATCCAAGAACAAACCACAGACAGAACCTACGAAAGTGGAGTATCCCATTACCGGTGGCAATCAGGAAGTAGGAACTGATTCTGGTGGAAAAAAGTGGTACGAGGACAAAAGCCAGGAAGAGATTATAAAGGGTATGGCTGAAAAGCAAGACCAGATAGATAGCAACATGAGTCTTAACCAATCAAATATGCTTGGTGCCAACCCAGACCCGTCATCTGACTCCAGTCCAAAATATTACCATACCCTCATTGTTACAAAGAGTGACGAAAGCGCGACAGAATGGACCAGTATCACTCCCAAGGAAATAGAAAGTGTGGAAGCTTTTAAGGATTTCAGAATGGGAGGCAACGGCTTCACAGGTACTTTCGCCAGTGTACGCATCTGGAATCGCGCACTTTCCACAAGCGAAGCAAAAGCGCTAACTGTGCCGGAAAACAAGGCAGGGCTGCTATCGCACTGGCGTATGGCGGAAGGAAAAGGCAAATACCTCTACGATGATGTGAGTGAAAACCATGGGATTGCATCCGAGGGGACATGGGTAGATAGCCCGCAAACCAATCACCCTGGACAGTTTCAATTTTATGTGGATGGGTCCCGTCAACCCCACGATACTCCCATAGACTATACTGCACAAGGAGTCGATCAGTTAAGCATAGGGGGCATAAAAACAACTTCCAGTTCTCAAGGCCACTTCAAAGGGACTTTGGAAGAGATCCGGATTTGGAATGGTCCGCGTACCAACGAACAAATTACTGACAATGCCTTTGGACGATTGAAAGGGGAATGGGAGCAGTTGCTGGCTAATTACACGTTTGATAAGCTGATCGACCAGACGGGTAATAAAGTACAGGATGCCAGTGTTAACAGTACCCATTTGACGATTCAAAATCGTAACATGCTTAAAGAGGTGCTTTCAACCGCACCGATCGCTACCGAAATCCCTCAAGTCCGGTCGGCGCTTACAGGAGTATTGACTGAATACAATAGCACTCTAGACTCCCGGCCCGGAGTGGTGGAATACGGTGATGTGCAGAAAAATGACGACGGTACTCTCAATGGCATCTTGAAGCGCTGTTATTCCTTTATTGATGCAGACCGTGTCTGGAACCGGATGACTGGTTACAAAGTAGGTAACCTGGTCAGCCAGTGGTACGGTCAGGCGCAGTTTGCACCCCAAGTAATAGGCTATTTGGAAGGGCCACCGCCGGTGCCTGCAGAGAACTTCCCGGTTGGTAAAGATGGGGATGTGGATACCTATGCGTATAAATTGAACAACTCCATCAGTTTCAATCAGGCTGAAGAAGTTTCCTATAATTACAGCACTGCCAAGGAGGCGGGCTGGAATGCTACTGCTGAAAGTGAGGCAAAGGCTGGTTTTGGATTAAGCTTTGTGATAGCTCCATTTGGTTTTGGTATAGAACAAGCGGCTGAGATAGGGGGCAAGGCTACATCTAATTGGGAGTCTTCCGGCAATCGTTCCCAAAGTTATGAGGGTGGAGTAAGTGTGAATACCGATCGCGCCTTAAGCGCTGCACTTGCGGGCTATGACAATGGCAAGTCAGGTGCCGAACGTTACTACAAACTCGGAAATACCGGCTATGCCCTGGTCAAGTCAAAAACCGCAGATCTGTACCTGCTGCGTCTGGCACATAACAATGCCCTGGTCAGCATCTACTGGCAGCCCAATCCCGATATTCCGGAAGATGTCAACATCATTCCTTTCCCCATCAATCCGCTTTATACCAAGCAAGGTACGTTGGACGGCAAATTTGGTAAAACTACGGATGAGCATTATCCGCAGGCACAGGGTGTCTATGGTGAATATAGTTACTTCAAACCCCGCGAAGCTTATAAATTGAAAAAACAGATTGATCGGGAACGAAAGGAGTTAAAAGAATACTTTAGCAGATTTGATGTTGGGAGTACGAGCGACAAAATGAAAGCAGCTATTGCTGCGACGGGAGTTGCACAACTCGCCAATCTTGTTGTGGGTTACGGGCCTTTAGCTATGTCTGTGCTTAATCAAGCATTAGGGCAGGTAGCAACACAAGTTACCTACAACGATACTAAACTTCAGGATGATTTATCCAAAAAAATGAGTTCCAGAAATCTGATTAATAACTATGTTTGGACAGTGGAAGGTGGTTTTTATGCAGAATCTACCGAAGTAACAGAAACGCAGCAAGAAATTTACAGTGGTGACATAAATCTATCATTGGGTGGCATGCTGGGGATAACATACAAAGCGGAAGCAGGGGCAAAACTTGAACAAGAAGCTTTATTTGGTAGTGGTTCTTCATTAACCTTGACCAAATCCAAAACCAAGGAGTCAAGCACTTCTTTTGGCCTGGATGTAAGTGTCGATATTCCCACCTCCCCGCGTTACAAATATGCCGGGATAGACGGGCGCACCCTGCCCAAAGGATTGATCACTCCGGGTACAGTAGATGCCTATCGCTTTATGAGTTTCTATTTGGAACCCAAAGGCAAGAATTTCATCGACCTCTATTCTAAGGTCATTGACCCAATATGGCTCGACGAAAGCCCTGACCCTAATGCCCAGGCCCTGCGCCAGGCACGGGGCAACATAGACAAGGCCAAACCCTGCTGGCGCATTATGCACCGGGTTACCTACGTGAGCCGTATCCTGCCGGAGTTCCAGCCGGAAGCGCCGCCCTCACTGGAAAAATCCATGCAGGCAAGGGGCATTGAGAGCAATTATATGCTTATTAAGAAATTTGAACCCTATGTGGTTAATATTTCTGATTCGGGCACCTTTTTCGCTAAAATCGAAGAGGTTATTGATACTCAATTACCTGAATTTGACGCGTATAAAAAACAGATCAAATACTATCTGGCACTTTATTTCAATATTAACCAGGCATAACTATGGGAGTCTAGTCAATTTCATCACAAAGCGTACACTTTACCACTTTATTTACTATGGAATTCTACAAAAAACAGGAAAAAAAATCCGGTGATGGGTTAGCCATCACTGAATGGAATGACCTAAGCAACGCCGTTGCCGGTAATTCGGGTTTGACACTTGCTATCAACCAAGCAGATCAGGTTGGTATCGGAACAGACTCGCCGGGACAGAAACTCGTGGTGGAAGGCTCGTCGTCGAATCAAGGGAAGCATAACGGGAGCAACTTGTCGTTTTCTGGGACTTTCGCCATCAAGAGCGACGCCCCACAGATCGACTTTATAGACATTAATAATAAGGATTGGACTATCCACGTCAACAGTGACAAAATGTATTTTATTAGAGAACCGTGGGAATACAATCATTTAGTCCTCGACGGAACGGTTGACGGAGCGGGTAAAGTTGGCATCGGCACTGACACTCCTTCTACGAAACTCGAAGTAAGTGGCGATGTAAAAGCGACCAGTTTTATTGGTGATGGTTCACAACTGACCAACTTAAGTGTAGGAGCTACGGGCTTAAATGTACAGAATCGTCTGGAGGTCAACGGCACGTTATCCGTAACCGGAACAGGAGGTCGAAACTACTTCAAGGATGTTGAGAAATCAGATGGTAGTGGTCTGAGGGTTGGTGCGGTTTGGGGCATGTATGGAATCTATGCAGAAACCGGAAAAGTTGGTGTCGGTGGGGCTGATGGAGTGAACCTACAAAATAATGCGTTAAACGTATTGGCGAACGGCAATGTAGGTATCGGCACCATCAACCCAGATGACAAGTTGCACATACAAGGCACTGGAACAGTTCGTGGGTTCGTAAAAACTTCTGGAAATTTTGCTTTCTGGAAGGCGGAGAACTCTGACAGAGCGTATGGTGTTGGTGCTTCTTTTTCTAGGTTTAGCATATACGACTATAACGCAGATGCTAACAGGTTAGTAATCGACAGCTCTGGCAATGTAGGCATCGGCACACCCTCGCCGAAAGCAAAGCTTCATGTGAACGGTACATTTAAAACAAAACTGGATATAATCAGGTGCAATAATCGGGCAGATTGGAATAATAGCAATCATCCTGTAGCAATTTATTTCAAAACAAACTTAGCTGGCGAACCACCAGGAACAACGCTGATGGCAATAACTGATCTACCTGCGTGGGTATACCTTGTATGGCAAGGATTCGTCGCTTATGATGGTTCCATTTGGGTAAACCATCTGCATTGGAATGACAAACCCTGGAATAATCCACAAAAAGTTTCTTAGAGACACAATTAAAATATCGAAAGCAAGCAAATGAAACAACAACTAAAACAACGCCTTCAAGAACTTAAAGCCGAATTTGAATCCGGTCAAAAAGTATTTACAGAACTCGATGACAAGCGGACCAATGTTCAAAACACCCTACTCCGCATTCAAGGAGCAATTCAGGTGTTGGAAGAAGAACTCGCCAAAGTAAACGAAGATGAAACATCCGTTTCGACCAATGAGTTAGATACTGAAGCCTTAACTGCAAACAATGATGTAAACCCTGAAACCTTAACATAGCAACGATTTAATTAATTATATTGCCCTTAATAACAGGAATGTTGATACTGTTGGCGAAAGTAATCATTGTGTGTAAGGTTTGTGCTTTGTTAGGCTAATGCTCAAAAGATTAGCTACTGGGTAAAAAGATACCAAATGGGTTCTATATATCGTTTAATGAAGACGCGAATGGTTAGAAACTTTGATGACTGCTGCCACTACTGTTCCTAAAAACAATCAAAAAGCTCATTCTTGGCAATATATACTCCTAACTAAACCTAAATTACTTCCCTTTCCTATCACTTTTGAAACTAATGAAAATTTGAAATGGCATAGACTCATAAAATTGGTGTTTTTATCGAACTCACGTTAACAAAATTAGAAGCAAGAAAATGACGGCATATTTTTTAAATGTAACTGATGCACCCTACAATGCACCCAATGATCGTTCGGCGGATGCTAGCACAGCTATTCAAAAAGCTATAGACGATGCCAGTGCTGCCGGAACCAAAGCCACCGTTCTTATTCCGGCAGGCGAATACCGCCTCGATTCAGGACTAAGCATCGAAAATGCAAGTTCAGTACAGATTCAAGGTGAAGGAGCGTTCAACGGAACCACCTTTTTTTTTGGTCAAGAATCGGGGGATGTGATCACCTTCAACAATTGTCAGCATTGCAACCTCAGCCTGATAAACATTCAGTACAGCGGAGTCGCTACCGGTGGAAACGCGATTGTCCTGACTAATAATTGCTATGTGGTAGAAATTCACGATGTCCGCATGGATTATTGTTTCAATGGTATCTGGATTCAGCAAGCAACTGAAACTCGCCTGTCAAAAACTCAATTCCGCTATTTGTTGGGATTTTATGGAGTCAAATTCGGGGGCGGAAGTGCGAACCAGAGTTGTTATCGAGCAATCTTACACGACATTATTGCAGACAACCCCCTTCCATTGCCTTATCCTGATAATACTGTTGCTCACCCCACAGGGGCGGGTAATTGGCAAGCAGATACAGCATATAACGAAAAAGATACAGTCGTCACATCAAACGGTATCTACCAATGTATAGAACCAGGAACATCTGGGACCACTGAACCTAGCGACAATCCAAACGGGTTGCGGAACCCAACGCCAGTCAGCGATGGTGGGGTTTCATGGCAATTTGTTTCCAGAAAAATCACGTGGGTAGTTCAAGAAAGCAATGGATTCTCTCTTGTCCTCAGCAAAGCAGCGTTACTCAACGGGTGGGTGGGGTACTCGATGCAAAACACCAGCGCCCCGGAGACGCCACCACTATGGATAATTGGAGATGATATTGAATGTGACCACAGTTATTACGCCAATATTCAACTACTAGGCGGCAGTGGAGCATACATTAATAATAGTTGGTTTGGCTCCTGCTTTAGCGGGAATGGTATGAACATTATTCCCCCCTTCCAGGGCCAGGTATCTATGATAAATGTCCGCCTCTCGTTTGCGGCACAACATGGTATCTTTATTGGGACGTATGGTACCACTTCAAACCCGAAAGACATTCTTATCCAAAACAATTTTATCGGAGGAAATGGGCAGAGTAATCCAAATACTTACAACGGCATTGTTGTTGCCGGAGATGTAAAAGGGTTACAAATTATTGGCAATAAGATTGGAACAGATCTTGCAAATCCCCATGTAAGTCAATATTCAGGCGTATTCATCAAGGAGGCAGATCAGTTCATTGTTACAAACAATAATCTGATAGAAAACATTACGCAATCATTGGTAATTGACACTGAAAGTTCAAACTACATTGCTAAAGACAATTTAGAAAAATAAAAAAAAATTGATAGAGGTGAATAAATGCAATTACAGCAGTTTCCGAAGCTATGAGGTACAGTCCTATATTCTTAGTTTTTGACTTGCTGAATTCTATCTGAAAATAAGGTGTACCTCATTACACCGGAAAGTGCTGTAACTGGGAGCATCCCATAATTGACTGAATCCATGACAAAAAACACTTTTGTAATTGTTCTATATCTAAACTGGCAAAAACTTGAGCAAATGTATCGTGAGAAGGAATTCCATTTGGTAGTTCGCTCAAACTCTTTTAGCCATTGATGTTTAGATTGCCCATAAGCTTCTATATCCACCCATGTATCCGCACCACAAATTACAGCACAGATAGTAATCGTAATAATATCAATTAATTTATGACGTTTGGTTCTATCTACTCTTGGGTCTTCTAGTTCATTAAAATATTCATAAATACTCTTTTGGGACTGGAGTTTCATTGTTAAATATTACTATTATTACTATAATAAGAATTATCCTTGATAAATATCTAATATTCAATCTGAATTAGGTTTTTTTAAGTATTAATTATTGAGTTAACTATTGAAAACTTTGGTATTTTTTGATGGTGATTTGCTGCGCGATAGACTTCCAGTCCGCTTTCCTACGGAATGCTACGCAAACGCGTTTCGGCTGTCGCCGACATGAAAGGCGGAGGATGGTGGCGGCAGCTATATCGCATAGTCTCCATTTGAAATTATCTTCTTGGTCATTTGTCAAAAAATTTAGATGCGTTTGCCCTGGGGAGTAGGGTAGGGACGTTGCATAAGGGCGTCCGTATGGGAGAAAGATTGTTGTTGGGTTTTGGTTCTTCAACCCAACCTACATCTATTGCATCATTTAAGGTATGTCAGTCTACTACAGCTTCTTTACTGTGGATAAAGCTTACAATAAATTAATCCTAAAAGTTAAAAAATCAACAGAGATATTTAAAAAATATAGTATGGATTTTCCTGTTTGAAGGTAATTATTATGAATCATACTAATAATGCTAGTTGATGAGAAAGTAAATATTTCAAAAAAGCTGAGATGTAGTTTTGAATGGTTTCTCGATCTTTTTACTGGTGTCTCATTTAATTCAAGTTTGAATTAACAAAATTAAGTATTATTAGTGATTAATGAAAAAAAGAAAAAAATCAATTTTTAGCCATAAATGGCAAGTATTTTGCCTAACAGTAATTGCTTGTACTCTAACACTATGGGTATCTCCAGTTATTTCCCAAAAATCACAAGCAGAAACTTCAGCCACAATTGCAGCAATTACTACTGAAGAACCCGAAATTCCTGTTGATGAGCTGAAACTTTTGCTCAAACCTCTGACTCAGGAGGAATTAGAAGTCGAAGCCAAAGCTTGGCAGGATTTGCTCAAAGCCAAAGTTCAGGAAATTAGCGATGCTGAGATTGCAATCAAACGCAAAAATCGGGAAACCAGAAAATCTGAAGCAGCGGTTGATGCTATAGAAAAAGCTCAAAAATCTCTTGAGGAAGCAGAGGAAAGAAAAAAGACTGCATCTCCTGGTTCTCCAGAAGCAGAGGAAGCTGAAAAAAATCTAGAAGCGGCACAAAAAGAACTTGCTAAAGCTCAAGAAGCAGTTGAGGAAGTTGTTGAGGTAAAAAAGCAAAGTGAAGGAACTGAGGAAGCTACCCAAAACCTAGAAGTGGTAGCAGAAGCGATAGAAGATGAAGCCAGTAATACAGATGATATCGATAGTCAACAGGAATTAGTAGAGAAAGAAAAACAGTTAGAAGCATTATCGGAGCAACTCGAAGATTCTACTGAAGAGGCATCGGAAGTCAAGACTCAATTGGTGGTTGGTGTCACTGAGCTTCAACAGGAACAAACTGCTCTTGCCGATCGCTTTGATACTGTTTTGGATGAATTTGAGAGTAAAGGGGGCAAAGCTGAATCTTTCCGGCAATATATTGAATCTGTTAGTGGTGTCGAGATTGATGTGAGTGATACTGAAGGTTTATGGTTAAGGATAGCTGGTTGGATCAAATCAGAAGAAGGTGGTTTACGTTGGGGTCAAAATATTGGTATCTTTTCCGCAATTGTGGCTACTTCTGTAATTGTTGCTGCGATTTTAGGTTTTGTTACTAATAGAAGTTTGCGAATTGTAGGGGGAGTTTCCGATCCTTTGCGTGAATTTTTGGTCAGAACTGTGTGGCAAGCAACTGTTGGTGTTGGCGTCTTATTAGCATTGACTGCTTTGGAAATAAATCTTGGTCCAATTCTTGCCTTAGTTGGTGGTACTAGCTTCATCTTGGCATTTGCTTTGCAAACCAATATTGGAAATTTGGCTAGTGGTTTAATGATTATGATCTATAGTCCGTTTAATGTAGGTGATGAAGTAGAATTATGTGGAACATCGGGCTACATTGACTCTATCAGTCTCGCTCATACAACAATAAAAGGTTGGACTGGTCAGATTATTACAATTCCCAATAACTCAGTTTTGAGTAGTGTGGTGATTAATCATAATGCCAGAGATACTCGTCGCGTTAGTTTGCAAATTCGGGTTGGCTATAGTGAGAATTTGTCTAAAGTTGAGCAATTACTTTTGGATATTTTTCAATCTCATCCTTTAGTATTAGACCAACCTAGACCAAGTACATTTGCATGGAAATTTGAAGAATATTTCGTCGATCTATATGTAGGAGGATGGACTAAAACTTCAGATTACTGGAGGGTATATAATGAAACTCTTCACCAGATTAAGGAAAGATTTGTTCAAGAAGGAATATCTATTCCTATTCCCCAGCAAAATATTCGTTTTCAAGAGCCTACCCAATTATCTTTGAAACCTGAAAAAAATAGTAGTTCTGTAGTCCAATTAAGTAGCAATTTAGAAAAAAGTAACGCTCAAAGCTAAAAGAGGGTAGCAACTATATTATATCAAATCTGGATAATTACTATACCCAAGTCATTGCAACTGGAACGGAGTGGAAGGAAGCAATCTCCTCAATTCTTGAGATTGCTTCCTATCGTGGCAATGACAACTGTTCAACCAGATTCTAGGATTAGGTTGAAAATTAATTCAAAACCTACTCCTAAATTAATCAATCTACACTACACCAACAACAACTTCATCTAACTGTTTCAAGAACTTTTTAATCAACCCAATAGTCAGTGCCGGAACTTCCAATTGAGGAGTTAAACCCACATCATCTAATGTTTGAAAAATCTTCACAGCTTGAGGATTTAAATCTGCTAAACGTTGACCTATTTCTGGACCTGTAAATTCCGATTTTTTACCCCAAATAATTGCCGTGGGAATTGTTAATTGACTCATATATAATGATAGGTCAAAACACAAATCTCCCCGCACAAAAGATAAAGCAGCATACTCAGCATTTGGTTGATTTGCTGACTCTAAATATGCCTCTACAATTTCATCAAAAATCAAACTAGGATTACCAAATTGTCTTGTTTCTAGGAAACTTTTAATTCCTCCTGGAGTGGCAACACCAGCACCATAAATAAAACGATCTAGTATTGGTGTACTTACCAGTTGAGCAAAAAAGCTGCGGGTATAATTTTCACCGAAGTCTGATAAACCAGCAGGAGTTGTCAATATCAGAGACTTGAATAATTCCGGACGAGCGATCGCTACTCTCACCATTATTGCAGCAGTCAGGGAAGAGGCAATAACTCTGGTGGGAGGTTGACAAGTTTGTTCTAAAAATTCGGTAATTGTGGTGATGTAGTCATCAACTTTGTAATCTAATGCTTGATGTTCGGATCGCCCCCACCCAATTAAGTCGGGAGCCAGGATGCGGTATTCTGAGGCGAAGGCAGGGTAAACCTTCGACCATTCGTAGGCAGATGAACCTCCACCAAAACCGTGGAAAAATACCAGAGTGGGTAAGTCGTCGGTGTTGTCAGTCTCAGTTTTCCAGGGTGCTTTGTCATTCGTGTAGTAGACCATGCGACCTTGGGAGGTGACAATTGATTTTTGTTCAAAACCTACAGGAATAAACATAGTAATTTTAGATTTTAGAGTTGGCATTAAGTGGAAATAACCTTAGTATAAGATTTTTTCTTCTGTTTGATGGCTTTATTACCTTGACTTTTGTTGCTAAACCTGGAAATAATTAAGTGTCTAATTAACTTTGGATGGGTAATACTACATCCAAATAATTGGTTTGAGGTACTTATATGGATCACTTGGGTAAAAACTATATCCCTATAAAAAACCGGCTTTGTTGCATCATAGGCGTTGTCTATTGTAATTATTTGGTCAAGAGCAATGGCAGTGGGAGCATCTTGCTCCCATGAAGTGGCGTTGTTCATCTGAACTATATCTGTTGGGTTGAGCTTGCCAAACCCAACCTACAGAAGTAAAAATGTTATTAAGATTAGCAGATTTTCAAATTTTTCTAGTTTAAAGTAATTATTATCTATCATCTATATTATTTATCTGAAACAAATGCAAGTTCAAGAAAATAAGTTTTCCTGGTATGATGTCCCTGAAGATGTCAAAAGTTTATTGATGTTAGCTGTAGAAAATTGGGAGGATACAGAAACCTCAGAAAATTATATTAATCAAGCTTTGGCTAAGACTGATGGAAATCTAGATATTTTGATAGGTGCTTATCGTTATTTTTTCTATAAAAATAATATGAAAATGTCGCTTCAATTGGCACAAAAGGTAATTGCTGAAGTAAAAAAACGAGAAAATTTACCGTCAGATTGGCAGGAGGTAAAAAGTATATTAGCTAGTCGTAAAAATGAACAACAAATTAATTTATATATTACAGCTTATGCTGCTTCAGGATTGATTGTAGCCAAGATGGGAGATTTAGCAAAAGCTAAAGCAATAAGTGAGGAAGTTCAAGAAATTGATGAGAAAAATGATTTAGCAAAAATTTTGTTTGATATTATTACTAGACCTCCGGATGAAGATGAAGATTAAAGGGATGTGCCGATTAACATTAAAAGGGAATCCAATCTGTTTTATCTATCCATTCTTCAGCTTCAGAAGTTTGCCAAATCATCCAAACTTCTTCAGCTAATCTGCCTAAAGTTATCTCTGAACTTAACCAAAATAAACCCCAAATATGCCGATCATTTTCCCAATGAAGTTGTAAATGCCCAGCCATACTTTTACGATTATTTGTTACCGAAAAATTTTGGTTTAAAGCCTCCCCTTTTAAGGGGATAATAAATAAAAATTTTCATGATTAGTCAATCCTCTTCTTTTCAAGGAGGGGTAATAATTAATTATTAATTATTGAACAGTAGTCTTTGTGATGATTCTAGATCAACTAAAATATCTGGGTCTGGTGTGGCCAGGGGTGGGGTATTTGGATCGCCTACTCGCAAAATATCTATGGATGAGTTAATATTTAATACAGCTATTTTTAGCTGAGGCGACAAATTTTCATCCAGTAAAAAACGGATTTTCATCTATCTATTTAGTGGGTGTTTTTTTCTTTCTGCGCTTTAATTTGTCTAATCCTTTTTACCACAGGTGAAGGTTCAGAAGCTAACCATTCTTGATAACGCTGTTCTCGCCATGCAGATAACCGTGACATATAAGCATCTATTTCATCCCGATCGTGGAGATAATAAGTAATAGTAGCATAAATTTTTTCTAAACTTAAAGTAGGTAATTCAGTTTGAATTTTTTCTGGTGTATATCCTTTCCAATAATAAGCTATGACATCATCAATTACGATGTCCTTTAATTCTAATGTCATCAGGGTTTAAAAATTCAAAATAATCCTCTAATTTCATTGTTTTATCTCCTAATTATTAGAAATTACTAAAATTAAAACTTTTATGCTTCAATTTGAGAATTATATCATCTTTACCTAAAAGTTGTAAGGGGTTTTGTTTCCAAACCAGTACTAGCTTTAATATGATTACATTGAATTATGCCTACCTAACTTATACCAATTTACTATTTTGAACGATAAAATCTAACTTCTAACTTCTAAATTTTGACTTTTGACTTTTGACTTTTGACTTTAAACTTTCTTGCTATCCTATAAAGAAGTGACCTAAAATTAACTTCCTACCCTAACTATGACTGAAAAAACTCAGCGTATTTGTATTCTCGGTGGCGGTTTTGGTGGACTTTATACAGCCCTCCGCTTAATCCAGTTTCCCTGGGAATCATCAAAAAAACCTGAAATAATCTTGATAGACCAACGCGATCGCTTTCTCTTTGCCCCACTATTGTACGAACTTGTCACTGGAGAACTGCAAACCTGGGAAATTGCCCCACCATTTGAAGAATTATTAGCCAACACCGATATTCGCTTTTGTCAAGGCGTGGTTTCCGGAATTGACATTAACCAACAACAAGTAGAACTAGAAAATGGTCAAGCATTCAGTTACGATCGCCTAGTTTTAGCAATGGGAGGCGAAACACCTATAGAAATGGTGCCTGGTGCTGCCGAATATGCTATCCCATTCCGTATTATTGATGATGCTTACCGTCTTCAAGAAAAATTGCGAGTTTTAGAAGCATCCGATCGCGATAAAATTCGGATTGCTGTTATCGGTGGTGGTTATAGTGGGGTAGAACTAGCTTGTAAATTAGCAGACCGTTTACCAGAAAGGGGTAGAATTAGATTAGTCGAACGCAGCGAAATGATTTTGCGAACATCCCCAGACTTTAACCGGGAAGCTGCTTCTAAAGCATTGTCAGAACGAAATATTTGGCTCGATCTAGAAACCGAGGTAGAATCAATAGAAGCTACTCAAATTTCCTTAAAATATAAAGAGCAAATTGACACTATCCCTGTAGATATAGTTTTGTGGACAGTTGGTACAAAAGTTACTCCTGTAGTGCAGTCGTTACCATTAACAAAAAACCAGCGCCAACAAATTATTACCAGTGCAACTCTACAAGTACAAGACGATAGTAAAATATTTGCTCTCGGAGATTTAGCAGACTGCCAAGATGCAGAGGGGCAAAAAGTTCCCACCACAGCTCAAGTAGCAATACAACAATCAGATTATGTCGCCTGGAATATCTGGGCATCTTTGACAGGGCGACCTCTGTTGCCATTCCGTTATCAAGCATTGGGTGAAATGATGGCATTAGGTCTTGATAATGCGACTCTTACCAGTTTAGGAGTTAAGCTAGATGGTCAGATAGCACATTTGGCAAGGCGTTTAGTTTATCTGTATCGGTTGCCAACCTTGGAGCATCAGATTAAAGTTGGTTTCAATTGGATAGTTAATCCTATTCAAGAAATGCTCTCAAGTTTGTAAGGTTTATTGATGATCATTTCTTTTAGTAATCTGTAGGGGCAAATGGCCATTTGCCCTGACAATTTAGGGTAAGCCCTACTCTGCCAATTGTACTACCTCATACAGCAGATTTCGGACTAATGATGTACAAGTTTAAATGGTAAAATTCTTGTAGCACAGGCATCTTGCCTATTAGCTTTGTACCTCATAACAACGGAAAGTGCTGTAATTGCTAGTCTCTATGTCCTGATTCAAATTCAACTTTGCCATGGATATAACCCCTCTTTTGCAAATCGTTTAATTTTTGCTTGAATCGTCGGATCACCTAAAAGACTGGCAGATTTATTGGTAGCTAGGTTTTGAGTTTCTGCTTGAATAATCCATAACTTATTCATATAGTCTTTTAATTCCTTAACTCCAGATGAGGGTAAATACCTTAAACGCCCAACATATTGACTAATTAACTGATTAGTATTACTGCCATATTCATCAACTAAACCCCAGTTATAGGCTTCTGAGCCAGAGATTGGTTGAGTTGTTAGGGATAAGCGGTAAGCTTTTTGAAATCCCACTCTACGAATCAAAAATGGTAAGACGCAAGCGGGTAATAAACCAAATAATAGTTCTGATAAAACAAAGGAGACTGTTTCATCAGCAATAACTATATCGCTGGCAGCAACAAAACCCACTCCTCCTGCTTGTACTTTACCACGGAGAAGTGAAATAATCACTTTACTACTTTCAGACATTTGTTTGAGAATATTGTAATAGCCATCAGCACTAATTTTGGTATCTACCAGCTCGCCGTTAGCTATTGCTTGAAAATCCATCCCTGTACAAAAAACATCAGGTAGTCCTTCAAGAATTACCACTTTAACAGTTTCTTCAACTTCAACAGCTTGCAGGGCTGATAACAATTCTTGAGTTAGCTGATCGTTGATGCTATTGTTAGCTTCTGGACGATAGAGCTGAATTCTTTGTACAGAAGGTTGATGATTTATCTTTAGGGTTTTATAATACATAATTACTATGTATCTTTCTCTGTAGGTTAATACACAATTACTATAATAGCTTTCTCTATGGTTTGTCAACCACGATCATCAACCATAGTAAAACATCCCAATTCTTCGAGGGGTAATGAATTCCCCATTGTCAATGGTACTAACGAGGAATAAAAACAAGTTTGCCCCCATGATATTGCCTGCCTGTTGGCACTAGACTAATTCCGGTATTACCCCTTTCACCATACCACCAATGCTACCATATTTTATATCACGAGCAGCGCGAAGTGCTGTAATATAAAATTCGTGCATCCGTGCCAAAATCCGTGTCTTGCTCTTCCTTAACTATGACCAAAATTATTTTCCTTGATGCTGTCGGTACTTTGTTTGGTGTCCGTGGTAGCGTAGGTGAAATCTATCAAAAATTTGCCAGTCAATGGGGAGTCGATGTTTCTCCTGTTACTGTCAACCAAGCTTTTTTTAAGAGCTTTAAAGCAGCACCACCGATGGCATTTCCTGGAGCAGAATCTACAAAAATACCAGACTTGGAATTTGAGTGGTGGTGTCGGGTCGCTGCTGAAACTTATCAAAAAGTAGGAGTATTAGAGCAGTTTTCTGATTTTAGGAGCTTTTTTGAAGAACTCTATGATTATTTTGCTACTGCCTCCCCTTGGTTTGTTTATCCTGATGTAAAACCTGCCTTAACTAAGTGGCGTGAAAGTGGAATCAAGTTAGCAGTTTTGTCTAATTTTGATTCGCGACTTTATCCAGTTTTAACAGCGTTGAAGTTAGCAGACTTTTTTTCTGATGTGACAATTTCTACAGAAGTAGGAGCAGCCAAACCGGATAGCAAAATTTTTGCTGCTGCCTTACAAAAATGTAATTGTACTATTGAGGAAACTGTGCATATTGGAGATAGTTTGACTGCTGATTATGAGGGTGCAATTAATGTGGGCATAAAGGCATTTTTGCTAAATAGAAATACTTTTTCACAGCCAGATGTAAATCAGTTTGCTACACTGCTAGATTGTTTTAATTCTTACTTTATCTAAATCAAAATGAGGGGTAATACCCTCTATTAAAGTTAATTTTTAGCCAATTTTTATTATAGTTTAAGAAAATTCTATAACAAAAATTAAACTGTTATGAAAACGTTAAAAATATCAGTATAATAATATTGTGGATGGTAGAACCCTCCAAAAAGTAGATGTTGACAGTAAAAATCTGCTCAGTTCAGAGCAGATTTTTTTTTGTATAAATACGGTTAGTAAATATTGAAACGGGCTGGTTTGCCACTTACCAAATCTTTGACAATGAAGTTAGCCAACAGGAACTAAATCAACTTCATCTGTACCATCAGTTTCACCTTGCCCTGATGTAATTTGTTCCCCACTACTGCTAATTGCAACAGCTAAATTTGTGCCGTCCAAATTAACATTATAGTCAGTAGCATCAGCAGTATATCCCACACTAGCAACCATTTGCCGACCTTCCTCAGTATATTGGAAAGCCAACAATTGATTTTTTTCCTTCTCATTATCGTAAGCCCAAATTACCATATAGTCTTGCTCTTGATATTCAAATACTTTAGGTGGGCGAGTAGGAACATAACGACCTTCAGCGCCAAAACTAGCATCAAGGAAAGGCTGTACTGACTCAGCTTCCACAGTCGCAAAAGCAATATCATCTGCCTCTAGCTCTACTTCTGCGTCTTCAGTTGTTTCAGGATCGGGTTCTTCTTGATCGCGATTCTGGAAATAGTCTACAGCTTTTTTTACACCATAGCCTGTAGCCGCAACACCAGCAACACCAGCAACAATTTTAGCAAGATTACCAAACTTCATTTTTTTCTCCTAAATATATAATAATTCTGGATTAATTAGAATTTGAGAGATTTGCCACTAACTGTGAGATTTAAACTGTAGAAATTGGAAACATTGACATCCTCCCCAACTGTTAGTTAGGCACGGGGATTCCTACTGAGCCTTAGCTCTTCAGTGGGTTGACGTTTCATTGGGTGCTGCACCCACCCCTCTTACTCCCCTCCCGGGAGGGGATGGGAGTGGGTTACGCTTCCCTGCACCTGCGTTTAATGTCTCAGACTGCCCGCCCGCGACAACAATACTATAGCTTATGTCTTCCCACTTAATCAATCAAAAAGTCGCCCGCTTAAGGGCGAGGCGTAACTACCCAATTTTTTGGTGAAAATCTATGTTGGGTTATCCAACAATGACTCCAGGGTGCAACTTAACTATCTCCTCGCTTCTCAAACCACTAGAGAATAATTATAGATAATCATTTCCACCTTCGTGAATGTTTCTTATAGAAGGGGATTTCAACCCCTCCTCAACCATCCGGGGAAATATTTGCCGTGGATTTTAACCCAAGCTAAAAAAGCTGATAGCTAGTTAAAACCCGCGTGCCGTTATTCAACCAGGGGATAAATCACCCAGGCTAACTTCTTCCCGTCATTTTTTAGGTTTTTGATGAATGCAAAAGTATTAATGGTACTCCCGATCGCCAGCATATTAATAAGTTTCAACGTGCCAGCGATGGTCTTTCTTCAACTGCTTCTGATACTCAGTCCAATCAACATCAAACTGACCAGTAACAGCAGACATTCCTTCATCAATGCCACCTTCCATACCCTTGAGACCGCAGATGTAGGTGTGAGTATTTGGCTTTTGAATGTGTTGCCACAATTCATCAGCATTTTCTTGAATTCTGTGCTGAATATACATTTTGCCGCCATCTTTATTCTTTTGTTCCCGACTAATAGCATAAGTTACGCGGAAATTATCAGGGAACTGACGTTGCAGCTCTTCAAGCTCTTCTTTGTAGAGAATATTTGGAGTGTAGGCACAACCAAAGAATAGCCAAGCTAAACCTTTGAACTGATAATCAGGATTTTGTTCTCTTTCCTTAAACATCCGCCAGATGAAAGCGCGGAAAGGAGCAATTCCTGTACCTGTAGCGATCATAATAATAGTTGCATCTTCATCATCAGGTAGCAACATTTCTTTACCTACTGGCCCAGTAATAGCTACATCAGCGCCTTCTTCCATGCCACATAGGTAAGAGGAACATACACCATATATTCTCTCTCCTGTTTCTGGGTGATTATATTCTAGACGGCGTACACATAGAGAGACAGTTTGATCGTCAAGATTATCACCATGACGAGTTGAAGCAATGGAATAAAGCCTTAACTTGTGAGGTTTACCATTAGCATCTGTTCCTGGTGGAATAATACCAATACTTTGACCTTCGAGATATTTCAGCTCGCTACCAGAAAGGTCAAATACTAGGTGACGAACAGTACCTTCGCCACCCTCGCGAACTTTTTCTGTGCTTGAAAGACATTTACCGATGAAAGGATTTTTGGGACGATAGGTGTTTACAGGAACATCCTTCTTATCTGACTTAGGTTTTGCTTGAGTCATGGGTTTAGTTTTTTCTCCTGTGTTAGTTGTTTGACCATTAGTTTGAGAGTGCTCACTCAGAGTTTTGATACTGACAATTTTTCCTCCCATCCTTGTAATCCTTCGCATTTCTTGATTCATGCGAGCATAAGGTACTGTAATATAAACAGTCCCACTCTTACGGATAGGGCTATTTAACTTGTCAGTAGTTTCACTCTGACCTAGACCCTCTACTTCATATACAAAACTACGACTACCGTATTCTGTGTTTGTTTTTACACCGAATCCCATCTGAGTTTTCATTCTTTACTTCTCCATTTAGATAAAGTATATTGCCAAGAGATAATGAGGCTTTCTATTTAAGTGTTTTTTAAGATGCTATGGTTTAATGGCCAGTAATTTTTAACTCTATAGCGCTACGCGCAAATTAAAAGTTAAAAGTCAAAAGTCAAAAGTTATCCCTGACTGAGTTTGAGAATTTATAAGTGTCCTAACCATAATGCTTAGTGCTATATATTTGAGAGATTTAATGCTAAAAATTTTGTTTTCTTAATATCATCTTGTTGATTTCCTAATTCATTATCTGATTAGGAAACCTCCTGAAAGCATAACCACTGCAATGAGTAAAACCGATTATTCAGGTTTTTCACTCTGATGTAGTCGCTTGAGCTTCCATAAACAGAGATAACATATAATTCTGTATTGTTTTTTACACTAATTGCAATTTTAGTTATCATTATTGATTTCTCTTTTTATTTAGTAAATATAGACTTTTCACTCACAAGAAATTCACTTTTGTTCACATTTAAATGTTTTTTGAAGATGATTTTGACTATTGGCCAATACAGAAATATTTTTTTCGCCCTTTCATTTAGCTCTTAGGCATTAGTATTCTTGATGTTAATCAATTTTGACTATTGTATATATTAAAGTTCAGAGCGGTACTAATTTCTTATGGTTTCTTTAGCTAACTGTGAAGTAAAAGTCAGTGATATTATCTCAGCCGGAAGTCTAAAGTCAAAATTACGTATAGATTCTCTGGAAAATACAACTTCTCCGTTTGCGTAACATTCCCCAGGAAAAGAGGCTAACTGAAATTATCCCTTGATGGATCAAAGATTTGGGAATACCAATAGCATTGTTCCTACTTCAAGGGCGAACTCTTTACCTAACCTAGGGCAAACGCATCTTATTTTGAAGTTCTGACAGGGCAAGGATATCAGACTTCTAAGTATTTATGCTCATTATTCCTCTAAAGATTAACGGCAGAAGTTTCCAGAATTTAGATGTGTTTGCCCTGTTACCTAATCTATCTAATTGATTTTTTGATTAAATTTTGATCAAAAAAGACTTTATTTGGCCTTTATGGCGAATGGCGAAAAATATTTGCCTTGAGTCTGTTGTCTGAATTTCTACAGAAGATATTAGATGAAACTTTTATTTTCTTTGATCCTTGTAGGGAAGATCCCATTCTGATATGATATTTTACAAAAGTTAGTAATAAAGACTTAGAGTCAATAGCTTCAAGGTCTGTCCAAGACTCCAAAGATAGGAGGTTGTTTCAGCATTTTACCCTGTAGCAAAGCAACCCTCTCCAGTGAAGTCGTTTTATATAGACCAAATTTATTGGACTTATCTATTGATTTAGCTGACTTCCCTAGGAAGCCTTAACTCTCTCGTCATGGGGATGTGGTGGAAAAAGTTGCTGAAATTGATTTTCAAAATAGATATAGTCTGGGTTGAGGGTGACAAGACTTAAAACGACTCCAGAAATACTAAGGAATTTGTCCTGGACTTACTAAGAAGCCTAGACTAACCCACAAAGAAACCATGGGATATGTCACTAAACTTTGTTTTGTGTTAGAGGGAACCTATTGTGAAAAAACCAGATAAAGTAATCTTAATTGGAGTTGCCGGAGATTCTGGATGCGGAAAATCTACTTTTTTGCGCCGAATTACAGATGTATTTGGAGAAGATTTCGTTACAGTTATCTGCCTGGACGACTATCATAGTCTAGACCGTAAGCAACGTAAGGAAACAGGAATTACTGCTCTCGATCCAAGGGCCAATAATTTTGACCTCATGTACGAGCAAATTAAAGCCCTCAAGAGTGGTGAGTCTATTGATAAGCCAATTTATAACCACGAAACTGGCGAAATTGACCCACCAGAAAAAATTCACCCCAATCATATTGTGGTGATTGAGGGTCTTCATCCTCTCTATGATGAGCGTGTAAGAGAGCTTTTAGATTTTAGTGTTTATCTAGATATTAGTGATGAAGTTAAAATTGCTTGGAAAATCAAGCGCGATATGGCAGAAAGAGGCCACCGTTACGAAGATGTACTAGCCTCTATCAATGCTCGTCGTCCTGACTTTGATGCCTATATTGACCCACAAAAAGCTCATGCAGATGTGGTAATTCAAATTTTGCCCACTAAACTAATTCCTGATGACAAGGAACATAAAGTCTTGCGGGTGCGTTTGATCCAACGTGAAGGTGTAAAAGATTTTGAGCCAGTTTATCTATTTGATGAAGGATCTACTATTAACTGGATTCCTTGTGGACGGAAACTCACCTGTTCTTATCCTGGTATTAAGATGTTCTATGGCCCAGATGGGTACTTCGGCCATGAAGTTTCTATCTTGGAAGTAGATGGTAACTTTGATAATCTGGAAGAAATGATCTACGTTGAAGGACACCTTAGCAATACTTCCACTAAATACTATGGTGAGATGACCCATATGATGATGAACCATCAAGACTATCCAGGTTCTAATAATGGTAGTGGACTATTTCAAGTTTTAGTTGGTCTAAAAATGCGTGCAACTTATGAGCGTTTGACTGATAAAGCTGTTGATGCAAAGGTAGCAGCAGCAGTTTCTTAAATATTAAGCGGCAAATTTTCTATTGACCTAAAAGCAAGGTTGAGATTAATGCCTCTGTCTATGCCTAAGTGCAGGCAATGCCAACAGAACAGGGATGAAAATGAGCGGGCTGTTTTGCGTTCCGCAAAGCTCCGCTTTTCATGTCGCGAAGGGAAACAGAAAAACGCGAGTGGTTAATTTTACCCCGCGTTTTTTTGATGGAGAATTCGGGGTTTGGGAAATATAGCTGCACTAAGAAGTTAGAAGTTAGATATCTAACTTGCACGTAGCGCTATAGTTAGTGGCCTTCAAGATCCAGAACATACTAATGGCCTCTTCTCTGCCCTCGGAAATGAAATAAAAAGGTTTTTTTGCCAATAGTCTTTAATGATTTGTCATTAGCGAAGCTTTTCGGAGTCTTTTGGCCTGAAATACCAGTAATTCCTATCAAAATATTACAAACTATTAAGGAAATAATGAGAAAGTGAACAAAATGCCTCAAAATACTTCCTAGAGGTAGTGATGTCAGAGGGTATTATTCCTTCTTAGTAACTAACTCATTTTTAGAGTTTGGCAGGAAGTTCCATTTTCTCCTGTAAAGGAATCTTGGGATGAAAGCCATAACGTTTTGGAAAAACACAGGGGGAGGACATCACCTCTGTATAAATAGCGATTCAAATATATTGAGTCGAAGAATTCCACGTTGTTTCCCTATGGGCAATGTTGGGAGTATGTCAAGCAACCTTTTACCTTAACTGTGTTGGAATAAAGCATGAGTATTGTCACTAAATCAATTGTTAATGCAGATGCTGAGGCTCGTTATCTGAGTCCCGGTGAATTAGAGCGAATCAAAACTTTTGTAAGCACTGGAGAAAAGCGTGTTCGGATTGCTCAAATTATGAGTGAATCTCGCGAGCGGATCATTAAAGAAGCTGGTGCTCAACTTTTCCAAAAGCGCCCTGATGTTGTTTCTCCCGGTGGTAATGCTTACGGTGAAGAGATGACTGCGACTTGCTTGCGCGATCTGGATTATTATTTACGTTTGATTTCTTACGGTATTGTTGCTGGTGATGTTACTCCTATTGAGGAGATCGGACTTGTAGGGGTTCAAGAAATGTATAAGTCTTTGGGCACTTCTATTGAAGCTGTTGCTGAAGGTGTTCGTTGCATGAAGAATGTCGCTGCTGGCCTTTTAAGTGGCGACGATGCTGCCGAAGCTGCTACTTACTTTGACTATGTTATCGGTGCTATGGGTTAAGGCTAAATATATTTTTAGACGTTAGATAAAATTTGATCGGACGGGAAAATTTCTATATTTGAGAGCTTACTCAAGTATCAAGTTTATCCAGGCGATTAATCTAAAGTTCTACTAGCCTTTACTTATCCAATAATTTTTGAAGATTCAGCAATTTTAAGGAAATCAATCAACAATGCAAGACGCAATTACCGCCGTTATCAATTCTTCTGACGTTCAAGGTAAATACCTTGATACTGGTGCTCTAGATAAGCTCAAGGGTTACTTTGCTACAGGTGAACTACGAGTTCGAGCTGCAACAGCTATCAGCGCTAATGCTGCAACTATTGTTAAAGAAGCTGTAGCTAAGGCCCTACTTTACTCTGATATTACTCGTCCTGGTGGTAATATGTACACCACTCGTCGTTATGCTGCTTGCATCCGCGACTTAGATTATTATCTCCGTTACGCTACTTACGCAATGCTCGCAGGCGATCCTTCCATTTTAGATGAGCGCGTATTAAATGGTCTGAAAGAAACTTACAATTCTTTGGGTGTACCCATCGGTGCTACTGTACAAGCTATCCAAGCGATGAAGGAAGTTACTGCTGGTTTAGTAGGTCCTGATGCTGGTAAGGAAATGGGTGTTTACTTCGACTACATCTGCTCTGGCTTGAGCTAATTTGGCAATCGGTAAAAAGACAAAAAAGAGTATATTTTCTCTTTTGTTTTGACTGATGTTGTATTTCGAGGCTAGGGAAACCTAGAGTGAGTGTTAGATTACCAAAGGCTTATTGAATTAATTTAATTTATAAGTTTTAGTGAACTAGTATTGATTCTATGGCTCCCTGCCTTGGGAATTTTTAGGTTTGAGATTTGAAGCTGAAGCGATCGCATAATTAAATAATTTTAGATTTAAAATAATTTAGATTTAAGTAGTAGGATAGTTATCAATACAGGGGGAGGACATCACCTCTGTTAAAATTGCAGTCAGGGTTTCCCAGGCTGAAGAATCTCACGTTGTCGCCTAGCGCAATATCGGGAGTATGTCAAGAAAATCCTCATTAATATTTAGGAGAAACTTGTAACATGAGACAGTTTAAGATTACAGCTTGTGTTCCTAGTCTAAGTCGGACTCGTACTCAACGAGAATTACAAAATACCTACTTTACTAAGCTTGTTCCTTATGATAGCTGGTTCCGGGAACAGCAAAGAATCATGAAAATGGGTGGTAAAATTGTCAAGGTACAGTTGGCTACTGGTAAACAAGGGGTAAATACTGGGTTACTTTAAATTACGATTTTAAGAAATAGTAACTAGAGAGAGGTCAAAAGACCTCTTTTTTGTTTGTATTTTAGGCGTTGCTGAATAAATGTATGATATCATGTCCGGTAGCATCGTTTGTGTATAATAGAATGAGGAGAAAAATAATTC
>NZ_JBNHEP010000142.1:0-6740 GCF_050015995.1 Dapis brunnea BLCC-M229
GTTCCCTGTTCCCTACCTTTGCTATACAATACCGATGCTACCGGACATGATATTATTTCTATATTTGTGTAAGTCCGACTATTTCTAAATAGATCTCAAATCGGTTCTATATAGATAGGCATTTCATATAAACTCGGTTTCTCTACTTTAGTATTCAACCTCCCTCCTGATGACTGATGACTGATGACTCACAACAGTTATTTATAAGTATTAAACCAGACATCATATAACAGTTAATTTTTGTAAAAAAAATAGGGTAGACAAATATTTATCTACCCTACTTTAAATCCTCCTACTATCTGATAACAAAGTCATCAACCTCAAGCAATGCTTGATTACTCAAAGTTGCAAACTGACGACCATCACCAAAACCATTACCATTACCATTAGGGTTGTAGAATAACTGACCGCTGTTTGTGTTGTAGACAATTACAGCATCAGAAATTGCAGCATCAATATTATTAGTGACAGTGGCAAATTCTGCTGCTATATCGTTAATAGCTGTAAATGTAGTTCTATCCAAAACAATTTTATCTTGACCAACAACAAAATCAGTAATTTCGTCAATGCCATCATTAAAACTAAATTCTTGATTTGTAGCAAAGATGAAATTATCGATACCTACTCCACCAGTGAGGGTGTCATTTCCCGCACCACCATTAAGACGATCGCTACCTGCACCGCCACTAAGGCGATCGCTACCCGCACCACCATTCATTTCATCGTTGTCATTTTGACCAAAGAGGAAGTCATTACCCGGACCGCCATCTAAAGTATCATTACCATTGTCCCCAAAGAGTAGGTCATTACTGTCATCGCCAATGATATTGTCATTACCACTATTACCTTCTAAGGTATCCGCACCCTCGAACCCAAAAATAGTATCGTTACCAGTACCACCTATAATATTATCTCCTTGGGAACCACCTTCAATCAACCTATCTTCGTCAATAGGTGCAGCTATATCGTCAATAACGATCACATCCATTTGGTTTTGCGTATCAACAGTATAGTCCTCTGTTTCCACTAAATCAAAGACTGTAATTTCATCACCTTCAGGATCGTCATCAGGAATAGTTGTCCAAGTAACAGTAGCTGTAGTTGCCCCTGGGTCAATTGTAATAGCAGAACGAGCGAGTTCATCCCCTACTGGGTCGAGAGATTCTAGGTTAGAAGCATTGCTTAATTGAGGAGGAGATTCGATATCTCCAAAAGCATTATCAGAATCTGTTTCTGACCAAACCACCCGTAAACCTTCTGGTGGAGCAATTTTATTGAGATTGAAAGTTAAGGTGTATTGGTCTTGGTTTTCACTAACAATTTCTGGTTCAATGTCAATACCTACTGTTGGTAAACTGATTATGGGATTAACTACAAATGCACTTACTACCTGTAGTTGGCGGTTAATAATTGCTTCTGGGTTGGTTAATAACTCCTCGTCTGTGTAGGGTTCTACACCATAAGTAACAACGCGTAACTGTTGGGTATTAGGATCGATTTCAAATTCTGTCCAACCAAAGGTATGAGTCGCTAAATAGTCACCTTGAATAAGGGTGGCATCAATTTGATCATTTGCTATTGCTAAATTATCGTTCAGACCAACCGGATCGTAATCAAGAAGGGATATTTGTGCATTGATGAGTTCTTTGAGAAAATCATCTTTGTCATCAATTTCACTGTCGCCATCGCTGGCAACTGGTAAACTATCGTAGAAAGCTTGTTGTTCTGGACTTAAAGTATTGATTGCTGTAGCTAACTCAATTACACTCGGACCGAATGCGGGGTCAAAAGCAACTGAACCAGTAGTTATTTCAAAAGCATTGGTAGGAATTTGTTCTCCACCCAACTCTTCTTGATAAGTTAAATTGTTAACGATAGTACCGTGGATATCTGCTGCCACAAACACCACGTTATCAATATTATTATCGTCAATAAACTGGAGAATTTCTGTCCGTTCGGCAGCATAACCTTCAAAACGGTCGGATGCAGCAGCAATTCCTAAATTTTGAATTGGTTCAGGCACCATGACAAATTTCCAGGTAATGCCATCATTTTCTGCCTGGAGTAAATCGTTTTTCAGGTCTTCTAGTTGCACTTCTCCTAACATTGTGCGGTTAGGGTCAAAAGAAGCTGCGAGAAATGATACTATTTCTTCTGCTGTCCCTCCAGCAGGTGGTAATTCTTGGTCTCGGAAGGAACGAGCATCTAATACTATGTTGGCAGCATCATTACCATAGGTATTAAAGCGATATAATTTTCGTTCATTTGCGGTGCGTTCTTCTCCTGTATTTCCATAGAATTCGTCTCGCAAAGGATTGAATTCTTGGAATGCTTGTAAACCATTTTCATACCGTTCAGTATCGTTAATTAACCCTTCTGTTTCTGGGAAGCGATCGTCGGAACTTGCAGCGGCACCACCGGAGAACTGGTTAGTAACTTCACGGTCGTTTATTGTGGCATAAATTGATGTGGTAGCGCGCAGGTCAGCCCAGGTATTTTCACCGAAGCGATCGCCATATACTTCTTGATGTTTAGCTTGAAATTCTGCTAAAGTTTCTGCTTGTGGTTTTGGTACTGCTGGCGAAGGAAAATCGGCATGGACTGTATTTCCATGTAAAACGAAGAAGTCTAAATCTGCTTGATCGGCATTGGCAATAGCAGGATAGGGAGCAAGTTCGCCTCGCCAGTCTCCGGAGACTCCAAATTTTAACCCATTTTGCGTGCCTAATTCTGCTGCAGTTTCAAATTCTCCTATTTCTGTTGAACCTGCTGGATCGGTGACTCGATAATAATATTCAGTGCCAGGATTTAAGTTTGTGATTTCGACTTTGACTGGAACATTTGCCAGGTTTGTCTTAACTGTGCGAATAATGTTATTAAAGTCGGGACTTGTAGCAACTTCAAATGTTATTTGTCCGGGGGAATTACTATTTGCCCATAACACTGTTGAAGTTTGGGTAGTATCGCCACTGGCAATGCCATTAATTAAACTGTCTGAAATTTGCCGAGGATTATAACTGAAACGGTCAATTTCTAGAGGTTCTTCAAAAGCATTAGCAACATTTTCCCAAGGGATAAATTTAAAGTTTGTATTGAAGTTTTGAATTTCTCCATCTTCTGGATCTTGTTGAATTACTTCTGGTTCATTTGAACCGTCTTGAACTACCAATAAACCATTAGGAAAATTCTCACCTAAAGGCACATTAATTACATCAGCACCATCAGATTCTTGTGCCCCATCAATATTGGCAAAATCTCCTATAAAGAAGTTACCAATAAATTCATTATCCCCTTCCCGTTCATAAACAGCAAAAGTATTATCTCCTTGACTAGAAGCTAATAAATAACCATTACCATTATCAGCATAATAAATAGTTAAACCTTCTACATCAGCTTGAATATTTTCACCAACTTCATCAACTAAAATTAATTCGCTACTACCATCAACTGCAGCATCAAATTTGAAAATTCCAAAGTTTTCTTGACCAGCATAGACAACACCTAATTCTCGATCTACAACCATTCCCTCTACTTGCGCATCTTCCAGTTCTTCACCTTCTGGAATAGGTACACTTAGACTACGTGATAAAAATCCACCTACTGTTCCATCAGTATTAGGTATTAACTCTATCTGAGCAATTTGATTCCCATCTCGCTGACTGACAAAAGCGTAAGCTTGCCCAGTATTAGGATTAGTATAAGTTGCCAATCCATAAGCAGTTTGTTCCCCATCATCTATACCAAAAATAGAGGTTGCAGGGTTGCTCAGACTACCAGCAGTAACATTAATAAGTTGACTAGTTTGAGGGTCAATTCTCCAAATTGCTAAAGTATCATTTGCTCGGTCAGTTGCTACTGCTAAATCTACTCTTTCAT
Organism: Dapis brunnea BLCC-M229; assembly: GCF_050015995.1. NCBI lineage: Bacteria > Bacillati > Cyanobacteriota > Cyanophyceae > Oscillatoriales > Microcoleaceae > Dapis > Dapis brunnea. The sequence goes on from NZ_JBNHEP010000142.1 coordinate 3,877, forward strand.
TTCCGATTTGGAAGTCATAAACAATATCTACATTGTTATAGCGAACATCCCCTGGAGTTGCTGGAGAAATTGTTTGTAAAAGTTGACCGTTTAGATCGTAAACTGCTAACCCAGCATCTTTTAATGTGCTAATAACTAAACTTTGGTCGGGGTTATTAGGATTAACATAAATTGCAGGATCGTCTGCATCAGCACCAGTTTCAGTCCTGATTAAATTTGGCGTTTCATTAGTAGGGTTAACAACAGGAATACTATCAATATCTAGGGAAAAACCTAAAAATTGAGTTCTTTGACTATCGTTAAAGTTATTATCGCTAACTACCACTAAAGATTGAGACCCATCTGGTAAAACAGGTCCGAATGTCATACCCTCATCATTATCTAAAGTAATGCCTAATTCTGCAAAATCTAGTAATAGTCGTTTTTCGGCTACAGCATCAACATCAAATAACTCTCCATTCGGGTCACTTGGATTAATTAAACTGTTAAACCCTTGGATATTTGTTGTATTTTGTAATTGAATTTCATAGAGACGAATATTATTACCAACTCCTGAAGCAAAAGACCTTTCTAAAGCCAGTAAAGTGTCACTATTATCTAAGGCAAGTAATTCAACTAAACCATTATCAGCAAAACCATCTTCTGGTATTGGAGCATCAGGAATAGGGTCAACAATATAGAGAAATTCTTTGACAGGTTCTCCTGTTTCTAAATCGTATTTAATAATCCGAGAAGTACCCTCATTTTCCAGAGTAGAAATTTCACCATCTTGCACTAAAGAATTTTCAGTTGCTGTGTAGAGAAAACGTTCGTTAGGAGTAATTGTTAAACTCTCGAAAGCAAGATTATTTCTGATACCTTGAGTTCCATCTGCATTAGGTAAAAATTTATCTGGAATTGGTAATTCATTTAATTGTTCTCCTGCCAGAGAAAATTCATTAACAAATGGAGCAATACCATTATTAACATTTCCTTCTGAAGAGATAAATAAATTTTCACCATTAAAAACAATTCCTTCTGGATCGATACTATTTTGTGGGAATAGTACTCCATCCTCATTTAACAGATTAGTTAAATTTGTAAATGCGACATCTCCATTATCAAGACTACCGTCACTCAAATCAATATCAACAGTATAAAAACGGGCAGCATTATTTTCACTCCGGTCATCAGAAATAGAGTAATAAATTCCTGAATCTTTGTTATAACTAATACCAGAAAGACCGCCTACTTCTGTACCTGCAAAATTAAATCCCGTTGCAAATTCTGCGTCACCAATAAATTCAATATCAGTTACAGTTTTACGACTTTCACCAGTAATATCTGCCCAAACTAAACGATGGTCTGAACTAGGAAAAGGAAAGTCTCCTACTAATGGAAATAGAGGATCATTTTCAGTCGGCCAAAAAACTGCGTTATCAACTATTTCTCGATCTATTGAAGGCAAAACATAATCAACTCGTAAATTGCCAGAAGTACCAGGTGCATCATTAAAATCTGCTGTATCAAAAGCTGGGTTGCCTAACTGATTTGCACTTTCTCCACCTTGACGGTTTGTCGCATCAACCCCCCCTGCACTACCAGGAGTTACTGAAGTATTCACCAGGGGATTTTCTAATAATTGATTAATAGCATTATCGAAACTATCTCCATCAACCGGATCTGCATTTTGGTCTCCCATAATTACAAAAGAATTACCAGGATTTAAACCTCCAAAATTTCCAGCATCATCATAAATATAATTACCCGCTTCAGGAGTAATATAATCTCCCCAAAACCGAATTTCATCGTGATTTCTTCTACCATTTCTATCTTCATCCCCATCAAAAACTGGAGGAGTAGGATGACTAACTAAAGCATGAATTATTTCCCCATTAACATTAATAGGAACATCCCAATGACTTTTAGAAGAAAGAGGAAATACCCCTAATTCTGCTTGAGAATACCAATCATTAGGTTCGGGTGTGTCGAGATTATCTGGTAATAATGCACCTGGCATATCTCGCCAAAGAAAGTTTTGGAAAGTTCTGATTCCTTCTTCCACAATGGGATATTTTGAATATAAAATCATTCCAAATTGACCGGGAAAATTGCCAAAACCAAGGGCATCATTTCCATAACCATCTGCACCTGGAGTTGTAACTATTTCCCCATTATTATCTAGGTCAAAACCAGAAGCAATACCTGTATTAGAAGGAGCTAGATATACGAAGGGATATTCTACAGGATCTACTCCATTTTGACTTATTTCTAAATAGTTATCTCGGAATAGATCCGCAGCTATTCCTTCTGCATCAAAGTCAAATTCATTAACTAATAAAACATCAGGATTGACTCTTTGAATAATTTCTGCTACTGTCTGCGCTTGTTCGTTTTCTGTTGTGGAAAGGTCTTGAATTAATTGGCCTGCTTCGGCACGGTTGAGAGATGCGTTGAAGGTGGCAAAGCGGACTTGATTGGGCATAAATTAGGAATCCTCTAGTTAACTATACTGATAGTCGTAATGAGATTCTATAGGTTCCTGGTCAAATAAAGATTATATTTTTATTAAGTTTTAACGAAACTATATTTCCACTTTATAGTATAATTATCTGTTTATAATTTCCGTCAAAATCTTATATATCCTTAGACCTATCCAGAAAAGAGGGAGTAGGAAGTAGGGAATAGGGGGAAATAATTAATAATTTGTGTAGGATAATTGATTCTATTTTTTATTGTTGGAGATGTCTCTTATTTAAAACTATAGTGCCACACTATATTTAGTATAGCAATCAAGAATCAGATATCAGAATTGAGATGTTTATTAAAATTATAGCGTTTCTCAGGCTAATGAGGTACACCTATTTTTATTTCTTTTCTATTCC
>NZ_JBNHEP010000143.1:0-9826 GCF_050015995.1 Dapis brunnea BLCC-M229
AAGCGGTGCGACAAATAGCAACTGGTTGGAAAAATCAACCAGAAATTTTGGAATTGCTTCATCGCATCGCCCTCAATGACCCCTTTCAACGCGAAGATAGGTTTCAAGACAACCCTCGACAAATTGCACTAGAAGCAATAGTCAAACAATATCCAGACCATCCGCAAACCCTGCCACTATTACAAGACAGAGCGGAAAATGACCCAGACGAACAACTGCGGGAGTGGGCAAAAGAGGCATTGCAGCGATTAGAAAATACCTAACCCCCCAACCCCCTTCCTATCCCCCCTGCCCCCCTTTGAAAGGGGGGGTAGGGAAGGGGGAGAAACTCCCCTCTCCTCGTAGGAGAGGGGTTGGGGGAGAGGTCTTCCGGGTTGCTCACGAACTTAATGAAGTTTTGTAGGTTGGGTTGAGGTACGTAGCAAGATCCCGCAGGGTAATCCAACATATTGTTGTACCTGTTGGGTTTATCCTGGGGATAAGCTGCGCTTTTCATCTCGCGCAGCGAAACGCTGTCGCTCTACCCAACCTACACGAGTAGCAATAGAACATCCGTTCCGCTTTGCGTTGGCGGAGTCTAGCGGCAGCTATATCACTCTGTTTTCCATAAATTGATGTTTTATTCATCTATTGTCCAATAGTACATTACATAGTATGTTGTATTACATTTGATTAACTCACCACCGTTGACTTTCGGTGTGTTGTGCTGACGCTTTTCATTAGCAAAAACACACCCTACTCCTAAACTCAACCAAACTTCTAGAAGCAATAATCAAACAACATCCAGACCATCCGCAAACCCTGCCACTATTACAAGACAGAGCAGCAAACGACCCAGACGAACAACTGCGGAAGTGGGCAAAAAAGAAATTGCAGCGATTTTAACGAAGTCAGAAGTCAGAAGTTATCAGGACTTACGCATGAGAAATGAAATATCAACGTTTGAGATTGCTTCGCTGTCGCTCGCAATGACAGAAATGCCTGATCTTGGGTAAGTCCTGGTTATATCAAACCTGCTTTCTTTGGGGCGTTGCACAATCAGAAATGATTAACTCCGAAAATTTGATATTTTTGGATAATTCTTTCCTAAATATATGTATAGTTGAAAATCTACGATCATTCTCTAATGTGCAACCCCTTCTTTGGAGTTGGGAAATTCTAAAAACAGCTACCACAGACAAGATGTTTGTGCTACCTTAATTATCAAAATATCCTCTTAAATAAATCATCCAAAAAAATTATGTCTGCATCTTTACCCCAAGGTTTTCCTCAACCTACTGAAGTCAACGTCATCGAAGTTAAACAATATCCCCAATACCGTGGCGTCACCTACACCCATACAGGTGATTCCCGCATGGCAACCAGAGTCGCTTTTGACCCACTATATCAACATATCAGCACTAATCAAATTGCCATGACAACCCCTGTGGAAGCTCGTTATGTCAGGGAAGGCGAACAAACAGAAGTATCTTTTCTCTATTCCACCCCAGACCTAACTCCCCAAAAAATTGATTCTCAGGTGATGGTGAGAGATACTTTGCCAATGACAGTTGTAAGTATTGGAGTGCAGGGTGCTTATACTTGGGAGAGCTACGAACAAAATTTGCAAAAGTTGAAATATTGGTTGACGCAGCACCCAGAATATGAAATTGTAAGTTCACCGAGACGGTTGTTGTATAATTCGCCAATGACACCCGAAGATTTGAAACGGAGTGAAGTGCAGATTGAAATTAGGTTAAGTGATACAATAGGGTGAAGAGGTACAGATATTCATGTTCGAGTGCGGGATTTTACCCGCCACAGATTATGTAATATCCGGACATGATATAACGCACTATCCAACAGCACGCGGTCTATGACTTTCTTCTGCTAAAGCTTAAAACTTAGACAAAGCAGGATTTTTCCTTCTTCTTCTTCTGCTATAACTATCAATATTTCTGAATTTTTGCTATATTCAAACTTTAGAGTATTCAACTTTGAATTAATTTGGAGATTTCTGATGAGTTTTCTCAAAGATGCAGGAATGGCATTACTCGGCGGTTGGATAATTGGCGTTGTATTTGGCTGGCTCAAACTACCTGCACCAGTTCCTCCATTGATGGGTTTAATTGGTGCAGGGGGAATTTTGTTAGGTGGATATTGCTACGGTTTACTACTTCAGTTGTTAACAAAGCCATAATATAGCAATTCCCAAAAAACGTGAGGTACAAAATTCTAGATTTTAGGGAACAGGGAATAGCGCTGCGACCCCGCGTCAGCGATAGATGCAAGCGGTCGGAACCCGGTGAGGTCTCCCGCTCTTTCAGAGCCGCTCCGCTAACGCCATGGGAATGCTGACGACGAATTACAAATTTTCGGTGCAAAAAGCTCAAAAAGCTAATATTTTGGGATGCTTATGGCAGAAAAATCAAGGGACAATTTTTCCGACTACCTCCTCTATAATTCCCATTTCTCCTTACCGAAGAAATAAGGTCAATAGCCTCCCCTTTCAAGGGGATAAAAAGCGGTCGAGAGATGGCGAGGTCTCCTCGCCATATCTAATCGACCAAGAGAAGAAAATTTCCCATTTCAAGCCTCCCTATTACTGGAGGTACTGCTGATAAGGAATGAGAACAAAATAATATCGGATAAAATTAATTACGGTCAATATCTTTCAACAGCAGAAAACAGACTTTCCCGGTCTTATTTAATTTCTGTTCCTAACTGATAACTGAAATGACTCCTGACTCCTGACTCCTACCCTCACCTATAATACTTTTTCAGCCAACCCTAACTATAGTAAACGTCGATGTTCTTGACTCAATAACAAAATACCTACAGTGACAATAACAATACCCAGAATTTGCAAACCATTAATAGTTTCTTGAATAGTTAACCATGCTAAAATTGCTGTCAGACAGGGGTTAGTTGCGCTAATAGTTGCAGCAGTAGTAGCACCTATTAACTTAATTCCATAATTAAACATTAAATGACCACTCAAAGTAACGATCGCTGAGAAGAAACCACCAACCCACATAGGAGTCCAGTTAAGGTCACTATTGTCTCCCTGCCAAATTAATAAACTCGTAGCAGATAACCCTAAAGCAGTAGCAAAACTAATCCAAGTAAAGGGAACCGGATGTATACCTTCAAAACTTTTTTGTGCATTTACAGTATAGAGAGCATAAGTAAGTCCGGAAGCAATGCCAAAAATTACTCCAATTCCATTGTAACTATCGGATGTTGTCTGAGTATAAGGAATAGTCAGAAAAGTTCCAACTAACACCACAACCATTATCATCCAGCGAAACCTTGTAGGAGGAATACCTAAAAATACCCAAGAAAACAGGGAAGTGAATATTGGGTAAGTAAAAAACAGAGTTAAGGCAATTCCAGTTTGGATTAAACCGATAGATAGATAAAGTAGTGCTAAATATAGAAACATCAACACTCCACCAAGGAGCGATCGCCCCAATATAGGACGCGCTTCATTATTTCCTAATGCTCGAATATCTTGCCAGGTAAGCGGGTAAAGTTTTGCCGCGAAGGATGCCATCAAAGGAACTACTAACACCATCCGCATAAACATTAGTAGAAAAGAATTTTGTAGGTTAGGTATAACAAACCCACCTGTTTCAAAAATCCCCCAAATTATCTGTTCATTGAAAAGAATTCTGACAATAACATTTTGGAAACAAAAACAGAATGATGCTAGTAAAACAATTATAAAACCAAACATATCGCTGAAGTCAGAAGTCAGAAGTCAGAAGTCAGAAGCGAGTGTGTAATTCTGAGGTCTCCTCAGAATGTAAGACACACTCAAGACAGTTATTTTTGTAACAGGGATTTAAGCCCCCTCCAAAAATATTTCGCCTTAAAAGGCGGGGTTTTAGACCCAATTATTTTGATAAAGGGCAGTTTTTGGACTGAAAAAAAATTGATAGTCCATACAATACTATAAGATAATTTTCCTCGGCATACCCAAATCAAGTCTTTTAGTGCCAATAAAAAAATGCTATGTCTTTTTATGGAAGACATAGCTATTTTGAATAATTTAATCTTGTGTAAGCATTCAGCGGTAAGCTATTAGCTAGCCTCCTGGATCTTCAATAATGAATAATTAATAATGAATAATTAATAATTACCTCTTCTTGAAAAGAAGAGGATTGACTAATTATGAAAATTTTTATTTATTATCCCCTATCCAAGGGGAGGCTTTAAACCGAAATTTTTCGGTAACTACGTTAACAGCTTTATTACCTTGAAAAGAGGAAAAAGCAATTGAGAGATTTCCCAGAATTAAAAGTTTGTAAGCATTCACTCGCGATTTGAATTTAATCAAATCTTCGACTGGAGGAATCTCTTGTTGAAAATGTAGTAGAAGTTAAATAAATACTTGACTTGCTTAATTCATGAAAAAGCTGTTTGCGTAGCATTCCGCAGGATGAGCTGACCGTTAATAGTTGAATGCTTACCGAATAATTAATAATTAATAATTATTAATTAAATAATTCACCTTTAAAGCTTCCCCTTTGAAGCAGCAGTCAGCAATCAGCTTTTATGGCGTGTATAATGGGGGATTCAAACCCCCCAAAAAAGCGCACCACTAATTTTTTCAAATATAGTGGGGGACTGTTACCCTCGGATTTTTAGCTGTTAACGTAGTTACGACCCAGGAGGCTAGCTAAATGCGCTCAAGCTAATAGCTAGTTAAAGGGGAAAAAATAAATTTTTTTCCTTCTTGGTCAATCCTCTCCCTAAAAGGGAGAGGTAATTATTAATTGTTAATTGTTAATTATTAATTTTTGAAGAGCTAGTTATTTTTATTTCCGCTTCAAAATAGAAGCACCACCAAATGTACCTAAAGCTAATAAACCTAATATTGAAGTCGGTTCAGGAACAGGAGTTAAATTTATATTATCAAAATTCACATCACCAGAACTAGAAATAAAAATCTGATTAATTTCTTCAAAATCTTCTATTGATAAAGTTTGAAAAGGTAAGGATATATCATTACCAAGAGAATATTCTGTAAATTGACCAAGCACTAGCATTGTTGGGTCAAATGTTGTAGAAATTAAGATTTTAGTATCATCAGTTGTATAACCATCAATTGCTCTGTCATTCCTCCGCAATTGATAATCTAAACTTTCTAAATTGAAATAACCACCATTTTTTGCAGTAATAAATATACCTAAAAGTCTTAAATCTTCAGGATCTTCTGAGTTAGAGCTAAAGTGTTGAGCTTCATAACTCTCACGAGCATGAAAATGCCCAGTTTCACTAAAAAAAGCTTCGTCAGTACCTATTTTCCGTGCTGAAAAGGCTGCTACATTAAATCCATTTTCCATAAAACATTCAGCTTTAGTCAATGGAGAACTACAGGTATTGACATCGCTAGTATATATTTCTGCATCGAAAGTAATTGTTGCTGCTTTAGCTTCTGCACTACCAACTAAAAGCATAGCTAAAGTTGCAAAACAACCAATACCTGTAGTTTTCAAATTTTTGAACATAATATTATTGATGCCTAATTTAAGTAAAATTCCGGTTAAATACTAACATTTATATCTTGAAAGGATAAGTGTCTTTAGATAATATTTATCTATGACAAAACGTCATATTTGATAGTATAGCAATCCTATTTTATTTGTGTATAAAAATCTTACCGCTTTTAGGGAAAACTTAACTGGGAAAAGGGAACAGGTAGGAGTTTCAGTTTTTTTTATCTACTTTTTGATTTGTCACAAACTATTTAGGATTGATATATAGCAATATGATTTAAGTTGTGAGATATTAGATACTTTTAGGGAATAGGGAACAAGGAACAGTAAAATTCTCACATCTGATTCCTGATTGCTATATTTAAATAATTTTATTAAAAAAGCATATAATTGACTTTTGATATATTTTTTTTGTTTTTAAAACAAAGTAGAGACCTGCTATGAAAAATCCCTACAAGAGTTGTATTTTTTAAGTAGGTAGGTCTAATTAAACGTTAAAAAAATTGTAGGGGCGGGTTCATTATTGAAAGTTTAATGCTCAACCCTTAAGATGAGATGAACCCGCCCTAATACACAAAATTACCCATGTCAGTCCAGTAGAGTGAGAATAGAATTTAAAAGTTTTTGCTTTAGGATTACTGTAGATTAATATATCCACCAAGAGAAGAAAAAACTTCCTTTTAGCCAATCCTATCTGTTATAAGAAGAGGTAATTATTAATTATTAATTATTGAACAAACCCCTACTCTTTTTTAACTAGATTATTATTTGATATCTAAAATGACAAAAAATTAAAAGGATGACAAGAAATTAAATTTTGTCATCCTTTATTCTTTATACCCCCAAGGGAATTCGAATCCCTGTCGCCTCCGTGAAAGGGAGGTGTCCTAGGCCTCTAGACGATGGGGGCTTAGTTCTTTGTTTTCACTTTTATTAAGATAGCGAATCCCTAAATAAATGTCAAGGGGTATGAAAAAAAATTTTCTCCAGCACTATTTGGCCATATTCAAACCAAAGTTTGAACCTTTGAATCTCAACTAAATGCTCCGATACTATTTTGCTAACCTAAAGCTAACAATGCACAGCCAGATTAACCTGCTGAGGGGGTATCTCCCAATGTCTACAAGAGAACCTGTAGACGCTTTTAAATACTTACGTCGCCTTGGTTATCGGCTAAACAGAGGTATAACATTACTTGACCATGCTAGGGGTAACTTATCAGGATAGCGGTTACTTAGTGGCCTGGTTTGACACCACAAACTACTCTGTTTGTCATACTTTAGCATAATCTATACAACTCGGTCGGTATAACTATATCAATATATATGAATATATGAACTTATGTTAATAAAAATTAGTAAATCAACAATAGTTAATCAACCTTCCTCCTTCTTCCTTCTTCCTTCCTCCTTCTTCCTTCTTCCTTCCTTTCAACTAAGATCTAACTTTGCTTGCAAAGCCATCTGAGCCGAGATACCATCGTTCTGGTCTCCAAAATACCATAAAACAGCAGCAGCTTCAGCCCGACTAACTGTCTTATCTGGCCTAAACAACCTAGTATAACCGAAAACCCGACGAATATTAGAAAAATCATTCTTAGCATCTGCTAATACTGCTCTCAAAGCAGCAGGGTCAATTTTAGAAGTATCTTGAAAATCCCAAGCTGCCTTAACTTTCTCTATTGTTGCTTCTGGTAATGGTTGCCGAAAATCTAAAGGCACCTTCCAAAGAATTAAATCCTCACGAGTTAAAAAATCATCTGGGCGAAACTTAACCACATTAACATCCCCAGATAAAGGACTAGGAATTAAACCTGCTTCTGCCAAACCTTGAATTACAGCAAAGTCGGGATCAGTTTTTGGCACATCCTCAAAAATCGGTTTTTCATTTGCTCTAGCTAATCGGATATGTTTAGCAGTATTATTAGCAAACATCTCATTATTTGCACTTACTAACCATCTGGCATATACACGCCGACTGACAAGATTTTGAGGTTCTAATATACTCGTCGTATCGGGATTATCCTGATTTTTGGTTTCTTCCTGGTGAAATACTCCCAGTTTGGCCAAATCTGCAATGTATGGACGTAATCCTGTAGGCACATCCCTGAGAGCTTTTTTTAATACAGGAGACTCTGAAGGTGTGGGGGTAGGAGTCGGCGGTATACCATCAGTAGGGAATGGTGTTGGTGTCGATAGTGCTGCTACTGCGGGAGTAGGTAATTCTTCTGGTGATACTGTGAGATTAGGTAATGGCTGAATTTCTGGTTGGGGATTTGGTTGTAAAGTTGATATGGCAGAAGGTTCAGATTTATCCAGCAACTCGGAGTTAGAAGTTGGGGAAATTTCTGACGAAAAATCAGCCGGAAGTTGTACTATTGTTTCTGGTTGTTGGTTGTTTTGGGTAGAGGTTTGAGTTAATTGGTTAAAGGGAGAATTATTTTTTAACTGGGGGTCTGGTGCAAAAATTTCCTCTAGCTCTTTGTTGGCAGGATTATTTGCGCAAGCACTCACAGAAACTAATAAACAAATAGTTAGACTAGCAAATATCGCAGGTTTATTTAATAACATATTCATAAAAATAAATTTACTTAGTATTTTGAGGGAGAAAATAAATACCTCCCCACGACCTAAAAACCACAAAAATCAATCGTCCCAAATTGCTTTAGGAATTTCCATAGAGAGTGAGGTACACAATTCTAGGTTTTCTGGAACACCTAAACGGAAGATAAAAATATAAGTGTAACTCACCTCTACTCAGAAACTCTATAAGATAATCTTACAAATAATGAGACTAGATTTGCGAGGATTGGAAACTTAATTTAGCCATTCTATAAGTATTAAGATTTACTTGATGCAAATTGGCTAGTTTTTTTACTTTATTTTATTGCTCTTCCTCTAACTGTTTTTCTTCTCCTTCCTCCGATCCTTTCTCAGTTTTTTCTTGCTCTTGTAATTGTTTGAGATGGATAGTATTCACCTGATTAATAAATTTAGCCATAGCATCTCTTGTCATTTTGTAACGTTCTTTTTCTTCGGCATTACGAGGAATTCTATAACCTGTAGTTACTCCTAAGAGAAATTTCTGTTGTTCCGCTTCTAAAAGTTCTATAGCTCGATTAGAAGACAACCAAGTATCTTCAAAAGGAAATGAAGTTGAAAGACTAGCAACAATAGAAGCGATCGCTGGAAATATTACAGGTAACCAATTCAGCCAAACTGGACCTTTGTCTAATTTATCAACCAGAACTAAAAGCGGAGTCACTCCAGAAAAAATTATTGTTACTATCTGCAATATATAGTAAAAAGATCTTGACTCTACACGAGTCTTTTTGTACTCTTCTATTAGCTCTTGAGCGTAACTTAAAACTGTTTCTACTCCTTGCATTATCTGTGTACTTTTGGGAGAGTCTTCTAGTTGTGACACATTGATGTACATATCTCTTGCCTTAAGTACATTATAATCATTGAGTTTCTTAGTATAGTTTCTCTTTAATTCGCGATTAACAGGGAACAAGAAAATAAACAAACCAATAGAAACTACTAAAATGATTAATAATTTAACCTCGTTTGGGAATAAAAAAATTGTAATCCCTGAAGTAATAGCAATAACCAAAGATAGATATGCAAATATTCTCAAAAATGGCAATATCCTAGAGCTAGGTGGTTGATATTTAGAGATATCTAACAGAGAATTGTTGGACTGAGAATCAATCATTTCAGAACTTGTCAGAGTTTCCTTTGTTTCTAAATTCGCCATAGTTTTCTTCTTGATTAAATGACTATTTTACAATACACTACTTTAGGTAGAACAGTCAATATAAAACTACCGGAAAAGTATCTTAGACCAGGTCAAATTAATTGCTCATAATCTCACAATACTGGATACAATATTAAGCATAATTTTTGAAATTACTTTAACTATTAGCCAGGAATTTTTAAAATTAATTAGTTACCAGTATTTTAGCCCTTTGATTAGCCAATAAATTTATTTATTTATTGGTTAATCAAAGAAGTCATCTTTAAATCACTATTGTTAATCATTTATTATGACTAATTAATGATACTTGATATTATAAGATACCTCTATCAAGTCAATGATTAATATTTACAGAACTTGAGAATTTTTGACTTATAAGCTCTATTTTTACAAATAGGTAATTCAAGAATTAATAATTAAATTAGGACTTACGCAGTACAACGTATTTTGGTCATTGCGACCGACAGGGAAGCAATCTCAAATCGTAATTTTTCGTACCTCATGCGTAAGTCCTGTAAATAATTCACGGCTTGAAGCCTCCCCTTGGATAGGGGAAAAAGCGGTCGGAAAGCGGAGCAGTCCGT
>NZ_JBNHEP010000144.1:0-23469 GCF_050015995.1 Dapis brunnea BLCC-M229
CATCAGTTGGTTGAATATTGCGGTTAGACAAAGCCTTTGCTATGCGCTCGCGTTGCTGTACGTCACTCATAATGGAACTCCGTTTTTCTTGATGTATTCCTTTGCCACTGCCCGATTACCGTAGGTTTGCACAACTTGTCTGTAATACCAGAGAAATCGCACAGCTTCTATAGGCAACCAAAAATTCCTTTTACTACCCGTCAAAACTGGACAATCCTCCGCTACTATCTCACCAGATTCCAGCATTGCTTTGGCATCTGCTAAATCACGTTTGACTGAGTTCTCACTACAGTCCAAACGAGTGCATATTAAATCGCTTAATTGCTGTCGCTTCCACAGACTTATACTCGCGATTTCATCAGGAAATTCTATAAATTCCATAGCAAACGACTTTATATAAGAGCAATAGGTGAGACTTAATTTAGTAGTATCGGGCAATGTGTGAGCAATGATTGGGCATTGCTCATGTAATATATTAAAAAGCACCCACAGTAGTGAGTGCAACACACAGTGTGTACTTTTTTTTCAGCAGTATTTTTAATACAGTACAGTTATAAGTGCTACTTTATTTAGCTAAAGCTCCTGAAAGTAGAGTGATTTGATGAAAAAACTTACCGCAAGCAGCAATACGCCTCACTTACTGTTCTACAAATGTTTACAATAGAGTCAATTAACTGTTATTTATTGTCCTGATTAATTTCATTAAACGAAACCTCTATTAAGCTGTCCAAATACTCCTCTGTTAAACCTGTAGCAATAGCAATTCTTAACTTATCCTCCATTGTGGGCAAGTTGTCCTCTAACAACCAACTCAACCTTTTTTTCAAATAAGGATTTTTTGAGAGCCGATCATAATTGTCTAGTAGTAGCTGTTTAAACTTTTCATATATTGGCTCTGCATCACTAATACTTGATTTCATTGGTAAACGACCAGATTCTATTGTCTGCCTCACTGCCTGCTCCACAATAAAACCAGCCAAAGACGCAGCTTTATTTCCCTCTAGGTTCGCCCATAGCTCTAAGGCTTCTGCAATTTTGTCAGGCAGTGTGAAGTAGTATCTCTTACTCACTCATGTCCTCTCTATATACACAGTGTTCCTGCCACTATCTTATGCAAATTAGAAGTTATTTAACTCAAATTTGATATAAATACAGCAATTTGATAAATTTAGTTGTTAATAAGTTGCTTTTTAGCTATCAGTGTGTCATAATTATATCAAAGAAAAAGGCCAGTAGGAAGAAGTCCTAATGGCCTGAAGAAACAAAATTCATAACGTTACTAAGAGTTTAAAGATGAATAACCACTCTGTCCACACACGGGGTAGCAAAATTTTGCTCCCGTGGGAAATAGATGAATTTAGTATCGATAACCTTTGCCCAGAATTACATCCAATGGAGCTATTAGCTAGTTTTCCTATGCCCAGGAGCAGATTGGCAAAGTTTCTTGGAGTAACTCCCCGTTGTATTAATGCTTATGCCTGTGGTTCTAGGCCCAACCCTATACTACCAGTGCAAAGACTAGCAGCAGAGTTGAGCCAGAAGTGGTCTATCCAGGCAGAGGAAGGAGTTATAGCGCTAGGCGAAAGTCAGAAGTCAGAAGTAATCTGTGAGTGAGTTTTTCCTTTCCTACCACCTACGGTATAGAATCAATCCACCCCAACAACATGATATTCCAGGGTTTCACACAGACGACACTCTGTACCAAACACAGTAACAAGGCCGTATTCGGAGACAGTGGCAATCTTCTCCCGTCTCCACTCATCAACCCAATGATAGCCCTGGGTTTCAAAGTGATGGATAAATTTATCTGCCAGCAGATGTTTCATCATCTTCTCCATTGAGTCCCCATTCCATAAGGAAGTACAAGAACTGCCAATCACTTTACTAGGAGTTTTCAGGCGGTTAACTTCTATTGCCTTGGCATTCATCCAAATCACCTTCTGAGTCACCATCTCAGTTAGGTAACACGGATGAGTCCGCTGATATAGTTCGTTCAAATCTAGATCCAATTCAGGAATTATTAGGTTTTGAGACTGTTCAGTCATAGACAATATCAGTGTGGAATTTCCTTGTGATGGTATTTGTGATAGTTTTCTCAGGCCGTAATTTGCTCCTACCCAGGTTAATCTGACCTCTCCCCAGATGTTAGCCACAGCTTGTAGCCAAGACTCGCATTGCCTATAGGCTGCCATCGCATCTTCTCGGCCTAGATTTGGGGGTGCAATGAACACAATACCCTGATTTGACAGCACCCCTTCTTGCCAACTATCAAGGCATTTCGGTCTCGGTAAATTCTTCTCCTCTTTCATCTGCAGTTCTTTCTTCAGTTACAAGACTTTTGTCCTGAGTAGACCTGGCCTGTTGTAGCAGACGTTGGTCATAGCCGAAAAAATCACACAGCACACTTAACTCTAAGTCTGATAGCTCTTCTCCCGATAAGGTTTTGAGCAGAGGAGATTTGATGACTATTGGCAAGGTGATATCTAGTTTGGAGCGTTCCTCATCTAGTTCACTTTGTAGCTCGGCTATCCGTTGGGCGGATGCTTGTTTTTCCTCTGTTAGTTGCCTTTGGTAGTGAGCCATTGCCTCTACCCACAGTTGATTTTTCTCGTCTTCGAGCATCATCCGCTCAATCAGAACAGATGCGAGGGAGGAAACATTTCGCCCCTCCTTCTGTGCTCTTTCTTCCAGCTTCTTGTAAACACCCTTGGGCAAAGAAATGGACAATCGGTTGCTATCAGCCATAAGTCATAAGTTAAGAGTTTTTTGTGATTTTGGGCCTTGTTTTAGGACATATAATTGATGTAAATACGCGCTATTATTACAGCAATTTTTACATCTAAATAACTATAGGCAAAAGTGCTTGATTTGTGAAGGTGATGGTGCTAGATTTATCTCAGAAAAAATGCCAATTTTAGGCCACAAAATTTCGCCTTCCCAAAAAAAATGGGCAGTTGGTAGCTGTCCACTGTTTAATGTGATGTTCAAAGTTAATCAAAAAATTTGGTGTTTCGCTGCGCGACATGAAGCGCGTAAGCGGACGATCAGTCTATCTCAGGAGACAAAAACACAATTATCTAGTGAGATGATAACAAGATGAATACAAAGAATCTCAAAGCCAAAGTGAATCAATTCCTTTGCTTTTTAGGATATACATCAAATGATAACATATACTTCCGTGCTTTTAAAAAGGAAAATGGCAAAAATTTCGGTAAAAAGACTAGCTATAGCCTAGAGTTAATTAACTACAAAGAATTATTGCAATGGGAAAGCTTTGGTTATGGTATCTACATTGTAGTTAATGGCGGGGGTGATACTGATGCTGATGTGACAGCAGGAAAAGCTATATTCTATGAGCATGATAATTTACCCAAAGACCAACAACTAATACTTTGGCAAAATTTAGGTTTGCCAGAACCGACAATACAAGTTGATACGGGTGGTAAATCAATTCACAGTTATTGGGTGTTTAATGAAGGGATACCCATAGATAAGTGGAAGGAACTGCAAGCGGACTTATTGGAATATGCGGATGGCGATCGCTCCATTAAAAATCCTTCACGAGTAATGCGAGTGCCTGGGTTTAAGCACCAAAAGTTGGGAAAGGTAGCGGAAATAGTTAGTAGTGCTGGCACTCGTTATAGCTACAAGGAATTGAGAGAAAAAGTGCCAAACCAACAGCAACCCACCCTTAACTTTGATAGTTCTACACAACCAATGGCAGATATTCCACCGCTAATAACATTTCTCACAAAAGATGACAGAGACTTAATTGAAAGGGGTGTAAGTCAAGGAGGTCGTAACAATGCTGGTGCAAAGCTTGCAAGAAATTTGATTGGCACTGCACAAAGACTTAATTATCTGGGAATTAACTACACCGATACGCCACAAGCACTGTTTGAAGATTATTGTAGTCGTTGTTCTCCTCCCATTAATAGTAAGGAGGCGCAACAGATTTGGAAATCTGCTGAAAAAGATAATCCCACTGCTTCTCTCACAGACGATGCTATGGAAAATTGCCTGAAAGCGTGGCAGAAAAATCAGCATTACAGCAGAAATAGTAGCAATAGTGACTCTGGCAAGGGAACTTCACCGCGTCATCAGGGTAATAGTCAAACAAAAAGCGTAACTCTCCCAAAGAAATGGGATAAACTTAAAGTTTTGGGAGAGATTATCAAGCTGGCAGAGCAACGCCCCAGAAAAACCAGAGTTACCATTGAGCTTAAGCAGCTTTCTCTTGATAGCGGGTGGGATATGCGTTCTGTTAAGGAAATCTACGAGAGTACGATTGAAGATTTCGATGCGGATGCGGAGCTACCAGATGATGAAAAGGAATTTTCGGAAATTCTCTCAGCTAATGTTAAGTTAAAATGTCACGCCATGTTACCACAAGAGTTACACCCAGTCCTTGCATTTGCCGACAACTTAGGAGTTCCTTACGAACCAACTTTAGTTGCTTTGGAAGCAGCAGCAGCTTCATTAATTGACCCCGATACTAAAATTATTGGACGTGAGTGTAGTAACTATGACCAGAATGCGACAATATTCTCAGCTATTGTGGGAGAGCCAGCATCAAAAAAATCTCCTTTGATCAAAGCGATCGCTCGATTGCCTTTATCCAAAATGCAACAGAAAGCTACGGAATTGTACAATCAGCAGAAAATCGATTATGAGAGAGACTTGGCAGATTGGGAAGCAGCAGATAAGGCGACAAGAGGCGACAAACCTGAAGAACCAAAACTGCGAGTATTTAGCACTGGAGACTATACCCCAGAAGGAATGAGAGAGCTAGCACAGCACAACCCTAAGATTTTGAGGTGCTTCGATGAACTAGCTAAGGAACAAAAGTCCCAAGGTCAATACAAAGGGGGTAAGGGTGGCGATGCACAGTTGTTGTTAGAATCCTATGATGGCCTTATGGATACTGTCATTCGTAGAGGTAAGATTTATCCCGGTGGTGTAGTAAATCAATGTTTGCTGGGAGGGATTCAACCTGAAGTTTTGTCCGAAATTATCTCCAGCTCAGATCCCACAGGGCTTTTTGCCCGATACAACATTGCCACTTTACCAAACATTCCTCACTATTGGGACGATGATAATGAAGTAGGCATGGATATTACGCCTTTATTGGTTGATACCTACGAAGGCATAAACCGTTTGCCTGCTTTTACTTTCAAGCTTTCCCCAGATGCCTACCAGCTATTCAAGTCTTGTCATAATCACGCCGAAAGCCAAAAGGCTAAAGCCGATCGCCCAGCTATGATTTACCAGTATGGCAAAATGCCAGGGAAAATTCTCCG
This sequence comes from Dapis brunnea BLCC-M229, assembly GCF_050015995.1. NCBI lineage: Bacteria > Bacillati > Cyanobacteriota > Cyanophyceae > Oscillatoriales > Microcoleaceae > Dapis > Dapis brunnea. The sequence goes on from NZ_JBNHEP010000144.1 coordinate 5,301, forward strand.
GTGGGCAATGCTGTATCACGTTCTTTGGGCAGTCTGTCAAGGCCAGCAGCCTTCAGAAATTGTGGAGAAAAAATTCATTCAAATTGCTAAAGAGCGGGCATTGTATCAGATATCCCAAGTTCGTGGATTGTTGTCTATTATGGATGATTCTGGGCCAAGCAAAATGTTTCAGCTTTATCAGTATGCTCTGAGGAAAGAAGAACCTATTACTCCCAGGGATGCTGTGTATAAGACTAAGAAGGCCAAGGATAGAGGTGAGGCTATTGATTTTTTTCGCCGACTGGAGGAGATGGGATGGGGCCGAACAATAACCACTCCAAGGACAATTAAGTTTGAGGCTTTTGAGGAAAGAAGGGTATCAGACCCATCACCTACTGTCCCAGCTATAACCAAGGTATCTGAATCCAGTGACAGTTTATCAAAACCAGTCACAGTAGTTACTTCTCAGGTAGAGACTCAGATTAACACTACTACCAGTGACAGAAGGCAAACCACAGTTCTGGAGAGGGATACAGAGCAAGCGGTCACTACTTCAACTAATACTTCACAAAGACTTTTCCTGCGGAATGCTACGCAAACAAAAATAGTTGATGACCTGAGAAACTGTGACAGAGAAAGGTTTATGATGCTTTGTGAGAAGTATGGAAAAGATGAACTTCAGAAAGCTTGCCAAATCCTCGAAAGTTCTAATAACGAGGAAGATAAAAAGCAATTCCAGAAAATTAAGTTTTGGGCTTACTTTAGACAACTTGGTGGAGAGTTAAAGGTTGGACATTTGATTAAGCTGAAGGGTGGTGACGACTCTAGTTTCAATACCTGGGAAATTAAGAGCGTGGAGAGCAATCGGTTATGGGTTGAAAGAACTGGCTATAGGATTAAGCCAGAAACTAGAAGGGTTAAGTTTAGCGATGTGGAGAAGATTTATACCAAATCCTAATTATTGGACGGAATTTAATCACCCTCTATATAATATGAATTTTTATTACAGTTAAACCAGTTATAAAAAATTGGCCAATTTAACCTAACTTTGAGTAAGCTTTTTTGTACGGTTTTTGTACACATTTCAATGTTTTATGATGTCCATAATTAATCCATTGTCTACTTAGAAAGAAGCATTAAGAAAGCTGAAAAGCCGGAAAGTCATTGTATTTAAGTAAAAGCGGGTAGGGGGAATCGAACCCCCATCATTAGCTTGGAAGGCTAAGGTTTTACCACTAAACTATACCCGCATCCATTTATTTAATATAGCACAGTTTTTCAAAATTGCAAGTAAATCAGAAAAAAATATTTTGGCCTTATCAACTTTAACTTATGGGATTTCGACTCACCACAAAGCCTAAAATATCTTCATCTATACCTTTTAGCTTCAAATATCCGTACTTATTCACCATCTGATTATCCAGATATTGGGCCACTATTGCTGATACCAAAATTGTATTCGGCTCTGCGGCCTCCTGTAAACGGGCTGCAATATTTACTGATGGACCAATAGCTGTATAATCAGATCGCTCTGGACCACCAAACATCCCTACTACAGCATTTCCTTGATGAATTCCACAACGAAACTTCACTGAAGGCACTCCATTGTCTCCAATTAACCCTAGACTTTGCCAGCGCTCATTCAACTTATCTAAAGCTTTTAACATTGCCTGAGCTGAAGCTACTGCCCGTCGCACTTGTTCCTGTGCAGTCAACTCTTCAGGTGAGCCATAAATTGCCATTACAGCATCCCCGACAAACTTATCCACAGTACCACCATTAGCAAAAATAGCTCTTGTCATTTCTGCCAAATATTCATTTAATAATTCTGCGATACGAGACGACTGCAAAATATTCGACATCCGAGTAAAACCCACAATATCGCTAAATAAAACTGTTACCAACCTTGGTTCTGGTGTCAAATCCAAAGCTAATTCTCCTTTTGCTGCTCGCTGCACCATTTCCGGTGGTAAAAACCGCCTTAACACTGATTCCGTTAAGTAAGAATTCAACTCTTGCACCTGTCGCTCATTCTCTTTCAAAACCAAAAAATTTCTTACTTCTGCTAACAATTCTCTATCATTAAACGGTTTTGACAAAAAAGCATCTGCTCCTCTTTCTACCCCCTCAATTTTAGTATCTTCATCTGCTTTAGCAGTTAACAAAATAATCGGCGTACCTCGCAATTGTTGTTCTTCTCTAATCATTTTAATTAAATCCAAACCAGAAACAACTGGCATCATTAAATCAGTTATGATTACATCAGGATGGTGAATTCGTGCGACTTCAAACCCCTCAGATCCATCCCTACCTAAAACCACATTAAAGTTAGATTTTTGTAAAATTCTTGACACATAGTTTCTCAAATCTGGATTATCATCTACCACCAAAATAGTAGCTACTGCCATATGATCATTAACTGTAGCAATATCTTCTTGTTTGTCTACAGCTTTTAACTCCTCTGCTTCTTGTAACTCTGCTTCTACATCCGCCAACTCAACAGCTAACTTAGTCGCATCAAATTCGGCAGGTATTTCTGATACTTGTGACACAGGTAAATGGGTGCTTCCTGTTGGCAGCCAAACTTTAAAAGTAGTACCTTGACCATAAACTGATTCTACAGTTATTTGAGCACCATGAAGTTCTACTAATTCTTTGACTAAAGCTAAACCTAAACCACTTCCTTCATAAGAACGATTTGTTGAACCTTCTGCTTGCCGAAATCTTTCAAATAAAAAGGGTATTTGTTCTTGACGAATACCAATACCAGTGTCTTGTACCTTCAACAGACAATCTTCCTCAGTAGATTCAATTGAAATCGTAATAGTACCTCCAGTGGGAGTAAATTTCATGGCATTTGAGAGCAAATTGTAGATAACTTTATCAAATTTTTCTATATCTAAATATACTGGTTGGCAATCATCACTAAAGTTTGTAACTAGGTTGATTTCTTTTTTCTCGCAGTAGGGAGCAAATGATTCGACAATATTACGACAAAGATCGACAAGACTACAGGGGCGAAAACAAGGCTGCATTCTTCCTGCATCAAGTCTTTGTAAATCTAGTAATTGATTAACTAATCTCAACAGACGACGGGAATTACGCAGAGCGATAGCAGCAGGTTCTAGAGGTAAATCTTGTTTGGAGTTTACTGCTTCCTCTAATAATCCAATCATTAGAGTCAGAGGAGTACGAAACTCATGGGAGATATTCTGGAAAAATTCTGTTTTGAGGCGGTCTACTTCTAGTAGTCTTTCTGCTTGTTCTCTGGTGGTTTGATAAAGACGGGATTGTTGAACGGCGATCGCCGCTTGGGAAGCTACTGCCTCAGCTAGTTCAATTTCTGAAGCTTGCCATTGGCGTTCATAAGAATTGTGGCGTAGAGAAATACTGCCAATAATCTTACCATCAACAGTCAGTGGTACCACCATCAAAGCACGAGCATTAAAGCGTAACGGGAGTTCAGATTCATCAAATTCTCTATTTTTATTCAGATCGCTAATTGCCACCGTTTTTTTAGTTTTTAGCAATTTTATTAAAACAGAATTGCTACTAATAGGAACAACTGACTGAGGTAAGTTCATTGGAGTCAATAAGTCGTCATCATTAGAAATTTGTGCCTCAATCACAGATTCATCTGAAAGAGGATCAGCTTCAGTAGAACTAACAGAGGATTGAGCTTGAGCATCATATAACCCTACACAGTGAACATATTCATCGGCTTCCGTCCACAATGAGAGGACGCAACCATCTACTTGCAATGCTTGTCCTAACTGCTGAGTGATGGCAGCAAAAATATCTTTAGGGTTCAGACTAGAGCGAATGGCAGTGGTGATGGTATTGACCAGACTTTCTCGTTGGGCAAGACTTATCAGTTGTTCATAAGCACGAGCTTGAGATAGAGCTAGAGCAGCTTGATCGGCAACTGTAATTAAGAGTTGAACTTCATGGTCTTGCCAGTTCCGGTATTCCCCACACTGGTGCAGTGCTAAAACTGCAATTAAGTCTAATCGGGAAAATAGAGGCACAATTAGACTAGAACAGATATTTGCTGCTAGGTAAGCTTGTCGGCGTTGTTGAAGTTCTATAGTCTCTCCCTTTAGCCTTTCGTGATTTTGGATATCTGAAATGATTTCTACAGTATCTGTTTCCCAGATAATATGAGCCAAAATTTCTTGTGGTATTTTAGGGGGATAATTGTTGGCTGATTGTTTAGAGTTATTTTCTTGATTCTGGTAAACAACAAACCATTCGTCTTCTCCATGGCTATCTTGGAAAGGACAACAAATCGCCAAACTCACTTCAAACATTTGACCAATACTTTCTACTATCCTCTGGAGCATCTGCCGATAGTTGGGGGCAGAGCGAATAGTATTGGTAACTGCATATAGGAGAGATTCTTGCTGAAGGGCACGACGTAGTTCGTCAGTGTGAGATTTGAGGACATTGTGGGTGTCAACTGCCTGCTTTACTAATGCTTTGAGTTCCTCAGCATTCCAAGGTTTAGTCAGATATTTAAAGACTTTACCAGAGTTGATGGCTTCTACTAAGTCTTCTACGTCTGTGTAGCCAGTTAAAATAATCCTAATAGTATCAGGATATTGGTCAGCAGTAAGACTTAAGAATTCTGTACCACTCATTTTGGGCATTCGCTGGTCTGAAATAATTACAGCGACTACCCCAGATTTTTCCAGAATTTCCAGCGCTTCTGGCCCACTTTCGGCTCGCAGCACTTTGTAGTCTTGGAAAAAGGTGCGGTAAAGAAGGTCTAAATTATCTGGTTCATCATCGACAACCAAAATTTTCGGTTTAGGTTTTCTTTGTCTCAAATTCATGCACCGCTCTCCGTGCTTTCAGGGCAGTTATGATGAATTGTGCTGATTCGGGCACAGATGGATATAACTCCATTCCGCTTCGAGACCGATTAAGGAGGGCTTTTTATACCTATTTAATCAACCAAGAAGCCTATTTCTTCACTTTGGTATTTGCCCCAGTGAAAAAGGCTACTTCAAATGGTAATAGTTGCTATTAAAACTTCAGTCTATTAAATTCATAATATTTATACATGAATATTTATTCCCAAGATTGAATTCTTGAAGATTTTCTAATAGTTTTTTGAATTTAGAACAAAAAATGTTTCTATCTAGAACAAAATTAACCCAAATTTCCTATATTTCATGAACTTTTAATCTTTATCAACATATTAGTCTTCTCGGATATAGCATATAGTAAATTAGACTTGTCGCTTTATAACTAAAAAAAACTGGCAAACCCTTGTCATGTAAGGATTTTAGCTACCCCTAATTGAAAACGTCTGGAATTACTGCTGTGTCTTAATTTGAGCGATTTTTTCCATCTATTTAGGGACAAGTATATTATTAAGTGGCCTTTTTTTGTTCTCAACTACCCCCTTGATTTATTATACTAAAACCTGATTTATTATACTAAAACCTCTCGGAGAACTTCTCAAGATCATCTGTTAATCTTAACCAGTTTCCTTGCAAAAATTAAGATTTATCTTTGTCTAGGCTTTAATCTGAAATTTTAGCAGAATATCTGCATTGTCAGGTCGGTTTTCGACTATTGACAACATGAAAGGCGACAAAATACAAGAGGAGTCCTATGATAATTTCAACTTACAGTATTAATTTGAAGGGTCTTGGTGTTCAATGTATTGCTTCAACTTCTCAACAGTAACACTATCATAAACTAGACACATAATAACTGCTATTCCCAAGCACTTTTTTTTCCCAATAAACTTTTTTAAGTTTCCTTTCTTGGGGAATGCTACGCAAATGGAATGCTGGGCAAACATTAGAAAAATTGTTAGACAAAAATTGTGCTAGCTCCTCTTTTCATTGGGTTTACTAACTTACTTAAATGTTGTTGTGGCAGCTACTGTTTCAGTATATGCACATGGTCAGCTTCACCATTAAATTCTATCAGTTTACAATTGTTCTTTTCTAGAGTCTTAAAAATTGTTTATTGAATAAAAGCTAACATTTCATTTTTCAATACTTTTCTTCTATTTTTAGTCACTAACACCAAATGAGCATTAATATCTAAAATAGTTATAGCAATAGACTTTAAATCAATATTGACGAAAAAATACATATTATGTATACTAATAGGCAGTATATCAGATAATAGAAATGTTCAAAAGACTTTAAATCAATATTGACTAAAAAAAACATATTATGTATACTAATAGGCAGTATATCAGATAATAGAAATGTTCAAATTTTTAAAAATGAGGTTATACCAAAATACATAATAGCCTATCCAACTAGCAAAACAGTTTGGCGATTCAAGATTTGTATATAAGCATTTTTTCAATCTTTATAATCTAATATATCAACAGATTAGTCAAAAGTTGATTTAGACAAAATGCACTAACCAATTGCTTGAATTAAAATAGTTATCTTGACTAATAAAAGTATATAGTCAAAAGTGACAGCTATCTTAAAAAAAATCTAGATACCCCTTTTAAAAACTTTTTCCAAGGCTTATGTAGACATCTCAAGTTTATATGTAAATATAAGTAGGAATCAACAATTTCTCCGTAGAATTTTAAAGTATGCGATTCATTAATTAAGTTTTCTAAGATAGGTTAAATAATTCCTAAAATTCACAGGTATAATTGAAGGTAAATTTAAGTCTATTTTGTTTTAGGAAGTTGTCTGAGAATCTCTGAATAAAATTTAATACTAAAGCAGGGTCTAATATCATGTCCGGATGAACAGTTATAAATAATTAGGGAGGAGTTAGGAGTCAGGAGGGAGAAGAGGGGAAAAAAAGAATATATTCAGGAGTAGAAGGAGGATAAAGTTTTTCGTTTCGCTACGCGACATGTAACGCGGAGCGGAACTAAGTTATATCGCTAATTAAGCGGACATGATAGAAGTTGGTAGAGGCAATTAATTTTTAATAAATAATGAGTAAGCAAAGCCCTTGAGCAATAGTGTTTTTCAGCATGTCCCAAAATGAATAGCATTGGGTACTTTATATAAATATTTATGATATTTATATAAATATAGCTTGTGAGTGTATTGTGAACCCTTTCTTTTTTTTCTCAAAGTCTGTCAAACCTCAAGTCGGAAAATCTAATCAATTTTACTTTTCAATCCGCATTGCTAAACCAAAGGATATCAAGAGTATTTCCGAAATCTTGACTAATAGTTTTCATTCTCGTGAAGGAATTATGAGCTATGTTTATCCTTTTTTACGACTAAGTATTTACGAAGATTTACGACATCGTATCCGCTCTAAAGGTGAGCATTATTTATGTATTGTTGCTATGGTTGTCAAAGATACTAAGTCTACTGAGAATTTATCTGTTATTGAAGGCCAGGATTTGGTGGGGACTGTGGAAATTAGTGTACGGTCGCGCCAGCCAAACGTAGTTTTATCGCTTCAGCAGAATGGACTTTTATCGCTCAATCCTTGGCAGTTAGATAATTTTGAGTATGCTTATTTGTCAAATTTGGCTGTTGATGCTGATTATCGGCGATTAGGAATTGCTCAACAGTTGTTAAATTTTTGTGAAAATAGGGTATCAGAATGGGGATTTTGTGACCTATACCTTCATGTATTAGAAAATAATCATAGTGCCCGGAGACTTTATTATAAAGCTGGTTACAGATTACAAGAAGTTGAGTGGACTTTTGGCTCTATACTATTTGGGCAACCCCGAAGGTTACTTTTGCGTAAATCTTTTTCAGGTTAAAATTTAAGTATCAAGAATAAGTTATTTAGCTTTTGAAAATTAGATCAAAAAAATGGAACTTGAGTATTCTTTACAATAAATTCAGCTTTTTCCCAAACCAAATTTCGGCTTAATTAACTAACTACAAATTTAGATAAATTATTTTTTTGAGGAAGAGTAATTTTTTGGTATTGTTATCAATATTCACTATTTATTGAGTGTTTCAATGAGGAAAAAACATGAACAGTCTTATGACTAACTTTTTCAGTAATGTATGGCATAAGTTCCCACAAAAAATATCTAAATTAGTAGCTAGATTAGTAATAACATTTGTATTACTATTTGTCGGCACAATTTTTCTACCAGTACCTTTTGCCCAGGCAGCAATGGTCCTATACTGTGATGGATTGGACGGTGTTGGCAATCCTTATACAGCAACCTATGTAGATGGGTTGTTTACTCAAGTCCGGTTCGATCGTTCTCCAGATTTACCCCCTGTAGTCTCGGAATTAACCTACGATACTGTAAATGAGCAAGGTCAACCAATTTACCGAGGTGGTTACTTGGGAGCTGCAGATGTAGTTCTTATCGATCTATCAGCAGGTAATGTCAAACCTGGTTCGGAAGTATCAGTATCAGTTGACAACCAGTGGAACCTAGAAAGGGGTATTTGTGGAGTCTAATAAGTCAGTTTTAGAGTGTGTCAGTTTCTCTCCAACTCTACATTATTATTGGATTAAATACCTGAATTTTTAGGAGTAATAACCCACATCAAGTTACAGAAGATTTCAAGTATATAAAGTACAAATATTAAAGAAGACCTCGCCCTTAAGGGCTGGGTTTAAATAAAAGCTTTGTAGTGCGGGCATCTTCCTGCCACAGGTGTACCTCACTCAGATGAAATCCGCTGTAAATAAAATAGTTCTAATTAGGGTTGGCTGAACAAAGTTTTCTGGTGTTTGCTGAAAGTAGGGAAAGCCACATATGGAAATAGGGAAGAGTTTTCCCATCATTTAACCCCATTGCTTTAAGACTTTATACTCGAAAATTTGATAAATTTTGATAGTATGAAAGCTTATTTTGGGAACTTGCTCAACTTTTCAAAAGTCTCAAAAGCTTCATGTATTATAGTCTAATTTTATTCAGTAAGTTCTAATTATAAGCACCTACACAGAATTGATTTCCCATCCTAATTATCTGTAACCCTTGCAGTAAAAAGGTTTCAGTTTGGAAAAATGTGTAATTAATTTTGTGTACCTGCTTACTTGATTTTATTTAAATTTTAAGATTTGATTCTAAATTATTTCAGGCAACAACTACCCCACTATAAATATACAGTTTTACTGCTTTTAGTCCTGAATCGCAATTTTGGATAGTGGCTGAAACGCCTACCGAAATAATTACAATGCACCACTACCTACTCCTTTTAGTCCTGCATAGTAATGATGGATGGTTGTAGAAACACAAACTATAACTTTTACCGAAATAATTACAATGCACCACTACCGAATTTTAATCTTAATAAAAATTAACCCTAAGAGCGATATATTAAACACAAATAAATTAACTCATCATACAATGCTAACTGAAGTTAAAGTCAAATTTAGATCGGGAATCTTCAAATAGCTTAACAAAAAAATAACAGTAGGCAATTACTGTATTTAATAGTTATATTGTAAAGGAGTTAAAACTATATTTTAACCCACCCTTGACCCTTACTCTAGACTCAAGTCCTCAAAATATAACTGTTATAAAAGGAGAGCTTTATGAAGTGGCCTTGGTATGAATTTCCTACTCCCATTGCATTGCTAAAATTACTTGGATTTCGTAACAAATTAAGAGAAGAAAACCTTCATAATACGGCACAATTACCCACTCAAGATGATATCAAGTTACCTTTACCTCTACCTGGCGATCGCCATTTAGTTGTGCGTACTGCTGATGGTAGTTTTAATGACTTGGAAGACCCCAAAATGGGTATGGCAGGTACCCGCTTTGGCCGTAATTTTCCACTGAAGAATGTTTATCCTAATGAAGAGAATTTACTTAATCCTAACCCTCGTGTTATTAGTCGAAAGTTATTGACCCGAGAGGAATTTGTACCAGCTACTACCCTAAATTTATTAGCTGCTGCTTGGATTCAATTTCAAACCCATGACTGGTTTTCCCATGGAGGCAATCAACAGGATAATAAGTTTCAAATTCCCCTGGAGGAAGGCGATCCTTGGCCTGAAGAATATCGACCTTTAGAAGTCAAAAAAACTTTACCAGATACAACTCGTAGCGATGAGAATACCCAAGGACCTCCTACTTATATTAATACAGTTACTCATTGGTGGGATGCTTCCCAAATATATGGTAGCGATGGGGAAACAATAGATAAGTTACGTTCCCATGTAGACGGTAAAATGTTAATTGGGGATGATGGTTTATTACCTATTAATCCTGAAAATTCTATCGATCTAGTAGGGTTTGACGATAATTGGTGGATTGGACTGAGTATGCTCCACACTATATTTGTCAAGGAGCATAACACAATTTGCGACCATCTTAAACAAAAGTATCCTGCATGGACAGATGAAGACCTATTTGACCATGCTCGTTTGATTAATGCTGCTTTACTAGCAAAAATTCACACCGTAGAATGGACTCCGGGAATTCTAGGACTTCCTGCTTTACAAATAGCTATGGATGCTAACTGGTGGGGTTTATTGGGTCAACATTTCAAGAAGATTTTTGGCCGTGTGGGAGATAGTGAACTGCTGAGTGGTATTATTGGTTCTCCTACTGACCATCATACAGCTCCCTACTATTTAACTGAAGAATTTGTCTCTGTGTATCGAATGCACCCATTAATGCCAGATGAATTGAAATTTTATTCGGTTAAAAACGGGAATTTATTACAAAAGAATAATCTATTTGAAGTTTCTGGTAATCGTACTAGAAATCTTTTAGAAAATTTAGAAATGTCGGATTTATTTTACTCATTTGGTATTAGTTATCCAGGAGCTATTACTCTATATAATTATCCGAGTTTTCTCCAGCAACTTGTAAGAGATAATGGTGAAGTTTTTGATTTAGCTGCTGTAGATATTTTGCGAGACCGGGAACGGGGTGTTCCTCGTTACAATGATTTTAGAGAATTGATTGGTCGTGGACGAGTAAAATCTTTTGAAGAGATTTCTGATAATGAAAAATGGGTGCAGGAATTACGAGAGGTTTATCAGAATAATATTGATAGTGTAGATTTAATGGTGGGTATGTTTGCGGAAAATCCTCCCACGGGATTTGGTTTTAGTGATACTGCTTTTCGTGTGTTTATTCTTATGGCTTCTCGAAGGTTGAAAAGCGATCGCTTCTTTACTGAAGATTATCGAGCTGAAATTTATACCCAATTTGGTTTAGATTGGATTGATAATAACAGTATGTTGACTGTTTTGCGTCGGCATTATCCTAGTTTAAGTCCGGCTTTATTTAGTGTGGAAAATGCTTTTGCTCCTTGGCGAAAGGTGGGTGTATAATAACGAAGTTAGAAGTCAGAAGTCAGACGTCGGAAGTTATAAGGGTTCTCATTTTAATTAGGGCTTGCTGATTAAATATCAAAGCATTTATAGATAAAGGTTTTAGCCTTTTTCGGTAGAAAAAAGTGCGCTTGTTTCAGTCTAAAAATGCTCAAAAAGTTAGCATTTTGGGTAGACAAGCACAGAAAAACCGAGGGGCAAAATATCCGACTATCTCCTCTATAATTCCCATTTCTCCTGACTCCTCCCCTCACTCATAAGATTTTTTCAGCAAACCCTAATTAAACACACAACTCTCTAGGTATTTTCAATGCACAACAGCTTACCATTTCTTAAAAATCTTGCTACATATTCTTGAGAATAGGGATTAGGAGTTAGGGAGTAGGGTTTCACCGAATTAAGATATTTTTGCTTAATGTCTAGAATCGTTAAAAACTTTCTTGAACCTTACTTATTACTTAATAATTGGGCGTTGCTGAAGCTCGTGTATGATATTAACCTTAATTACTTAGGAGTCAGGAGGGAAGAAAGAAGAAGAAAAAGGAATAGAAGGAGAGGCGTTGTATATTTGTGGGATGAATTGTATGCTTGGACAAAAAAGAAGTATGAAGTATTAAGGATGAGATTTACCTGTTTAAAAAGGATTCATCCCTTGATTCAGCAACGCCAATAACTGAAGTTTTGACGAAGTATAGCATTATTTTTTGGAATTGGTATAAGGCAATTTTCAAGTGCGATAGGAGAATTGATTTTAGATTAATAATTTGACTTAATAACTCTCTGTTAAAAAATTTGATTGAGAAGAGCTATTAACGATAATTAGTAAAATTAATTCTCCCTAGCTTATTAATTTTAATAATAGTCATACCAAATCCGGCGATCAAAAGGTATTTTGTTAAAAATCCTCTCTAACCATTTCCCCTACTCCCCATCTACAAAAAAGAATACTCTATAAATCTAATTTAGTATCATACCAAATTAGGACTCTGATAACTAATTAACTAGCTATTAGAAAAGTAAGAAAACCTAGGGCTATTTCGTTCTAATTTCTGACTTTTTGTGGATTAACAAAAATATGCCTTTTTAAGGATTGAAGGTTATATCAACTAATCTCTAAAAACTACTAAAATCGTCCCTAGATTCCAGAATGAAATAGCCCTGAAGAAAACCTATATTTAGGAAACAGAAAAAATGTTAGATATTATCAGCTTTAATCCATTTCGAGTGAAAATTCCATTTTTACTAGACATCATTATAGTTTCTGATTCAGAGCAAATAAAGAAAATTGAAACTTCAGGAGATGTAGACCGTTTACACACATACGATACTGCTTCCTTACCTTGGTGGGCAAAAATTTATTTTAGAGCTACTAAATTTCACGATCAAGAGCGTGACTTATGGTTTTGTCCTTTCGAGTCAACCTCTAATCCTACCTATCAACAAAGACGAGCATATCTTGAGGAGAAAGTGGCAAAAAGTTATAGTGAAGCAGATGTCAAAAAAATTGCTGAACTGTTAAATAAAAATACAGAAGATGAAGTTCTTGCTTATGAAATGGTGCAAATAGTTAATCAAAGATTTTTTGAGAAAGAAATTCCTTTACCTATTACTAAAGCTGCTAAAAATACAGTACAAAGTTTAGGGGAAGGTATTTTGCCATGGAAATATATTGCTGGTAAAAAAGCACAGAATCAAGTGATGAATTACTGTGCAAAAAATCTTCCCAATGATGTTCATATTCTAGATATCGGACATAATATTGGGGAAGTTGTGCAAACAACAACAGGTGCATTAAGAACATTAAAAAATAACCTAGATAAATCAGTAGAAGAAATTTTTACATCGAATCCTTTGACTCTTCAAACACCACGAATAGCTGTGAAGGAATCAAATTTTGATGGGTTATTATCATCTCCTACAATTCCAGGAAAAACAGTTTTTATGTTTCAAATTGGAAAAGCTGCTATTGAAACCCAGGATATAAATTTTACTTTTAGCACTGGAAGTTCAGAAAGAGCTTGTGTATTTAAAGATTTTTTTATGGAATTTATGAAGGATTTACAACAAGAGTTACGTCAGACAAAATCTCAAAGTTAGGATTAGGGTTTTTTAGAAGGGAAATAAATAAAAAATCATTGATTAAAAATAAATATTCATCAGCAAAAATATTTATTACACTAATGAATATTTATCAAATGTCCCAACAGATAATAAATTAAGTTTATGACTTTAAATCAAGAAACGCTATTTAGTGAAAACAAGTTATTTGATGAAGAACTACTTAATAATGAAACAATTATTTTGAGCTATGATGCTTCAATATATATTAACACTGAAGAATATAAAATCAGTAAGCCTCGGGAAATCTTAAACCCATTATGGGTTAGAGTTATTGATGGTCGGGGGAGGAAGAATAAATTTATATACATTCATGGTAAAATTTATCTAACCAATTATCGGATAATTTTTAAGGCTAAAAAAGAGAAAGTCGGCATATTTGGTCTTGATGGATTAAATGCTTATAAAAATCGTCTTTATGGAAAAATAGACATTTTCTTGTGGGATATTATCACAATAACGAGATTTAAGCACTTAATCAGAAGAGGTTTAAATATATACGATACCACTAAGGAAAGATACAAATTTTGGCTCCGGCATCCTTCTATTAATCTATTGAGCTTTATTAAGGAATTTGATGCAGCTAAAAAAGATATTAACGAAGCTAATTTTAGGAGATACTCTTATGGCAATTCAAGTAGTAAATTAATTATTCATAGTCGTTTAGAGCAGCATAACAAGTTTTGGTTAGAGATTGTTTGTAAAGGAAATATAAAAAGGAGATAGGGAACAGGGAACAGGGAACAGGGAACAGGGAACAGGGAATAGGGAATAGGGAATAGGGAATAAGGAGGAAGAAATCAAGACAAATATTTGTCGCTTAAAAATCTAGGAATATATGTACTGAATACTTCTCTACCTACCAAATTTCAATCTCTTGAAGTATTACCGCTTTTAGATTTTAGTCACTCGCATGTTCTCTTAATACTTATTTTACAAACAGTCTCTTAAGAGCAGATAAAGTAATAGGAATAATTACCTTCCCTTTGAGGATTTTAAATGCGCCTTGGCATATATTGTTTTATCTATTGAACTTACTTGGTATTAACCTTGAAAATTTTTAATGTTCCTTTTTGTCTATGAAAAGTGTTTTATATTTAATCAGGAGATTTTAAAGAAATGGAAAACAATAAAATTCTTGTAGAAGAAATTGAGCAAAAAGCTCAAATTAAAGATGTTAAAAATTTGTCACCAAAAGAAACTGAAAAAGTAGTAGAACTTTTAGACGAAGGCAAGCTTGAACAAAAACATATTGAAGCTCTGACAACTTCATCTCCTAATTTTATTAATTCAATAGTCGATCTAGTGGGTACTTTACCAAGGTTAGCAGAAAAAGCAACTGAAATAAATAAACAAGCCCTTGATAAAATAAATCATATTAATCAGACAACTAACACATTAAGTATTTTGGCAAGTAATGTAAAATCTGATGAAGCCAAGGTAAAAATAGCAGAATTAATCGTTCAAGTTGCAAAAGAATATAACGAAACTATAAAAGCGATTAATACTAATAATAATAATGCCTTGCAAAATATTATTAATGCTGTCGGAGGTGTAATCATATTTGCAGTAGCAATTATATTTAAACCAGACGAAAATTAATCCTAAATTTTATACCTTTTAGTGGGTTAGAGCATCAAAATAAAAAAATTAGGCGTTGCACTGTGGTAAATGGTTAAGGAAAGTAATGGAGCTGTCTGTGTTTCAAAATCCAGCAAAATGAATTACTAGAATAATTCACATCTACTAAGCTTCTTATTGATATAGATGTTGATGAGCCATAATGAGAGCTGGTTTGATATTTTGTTTATGAATCAGCTCTTTATAGCAGTAATAACCCAAGTAAAATTAAATCAAACAGTCCTAACTTAGACTCGATTTTACTTAAATCAATTACCAAAATTTTCTGGCAATTCAATCTCAAAGTTTCTCAGCAAAAAAGCAAATTCGTCTGTAATTTCTTCAATAATTTTCGTAGTAGGTTTTCCTGCTCCATGACCTGCTTTAGTTTCAATTCTAATTAACACTGGATTATCTCCAATATGAGCTGCTTGTAAAGCAGAAATAAACTTAAAACTATGAGCTGGAACAACTCGGTCATCATGGTCAGCAGTAATAACTAAAGTTGCCGGGTAAGATATTTCTGGCTTTAAATTATGTAGAGGAGAATAAGCATATAAAGCTTTAAATTCTTCTGGATTATCTGGGGAACCAAAATCACCAACCCACGCCCAACCAATAGTAAATTTATGAAAACGTAACATATCCATTACTCCCACTGCGGGTAAAGCTGCACCAAATAATTCTGGTCTTTGAGTTATACAAGCACCTACTAATAAACCACCATTACTTGCACCAGTAATAGCTAATTTTTTAGAACAAGTCCAATTATTTTCTATTAACCATTCAGCAGCACTAATAAAGTCATCAAATACATTTTGTTTCTGTTGTTTTGTTCCGGCTTGATGCCACTCTTCACCATATTCTCCGCCTCCACGAAGATTGGCTACTGCATAAACTCCTCCCATCTCTAGCCAGACTAATCTACTAATAGAAAAGTTGGGAGTGATAGAAATATTAAATCCTCCATATCCATAAAGAATAGTTGGATTATTGCCATCTAGTTTTACACCTTTTTTATAAGTAATAAATATGGGGATGCTTGTGCCATCCTTGCTAGGATAAAAAATTTGCTTTGTTTCAAATTCATCGGGATTAAAGTCTACATTTGGTTGGCGATAAATTTTACTTTCACCACTTACCATATCGTACTGATAAATAGTTGACGGAGTTGTGAAACTAACATAACTATAAAATGTGGTTGTGTCGTAACGTTTACCATAAAAACCACCTACCGAACCAATACCAGGTAAGTCTACATTTCTGACTGGAGAACCATCAAGATTAAATATTTTTACTTGAGTATGAGCATCTTTTAAATAAAAAGCAACAAACTGATTATTAAGTGTGCCTACTCCTTGCAATGTATCTGTAGCTTCAGGAATAATTTCTTGCCATTTATCTTGATTTTCTCCTGTGACTAAAGAAGGAGATGGAGGGTTATTAATATCAATGGCAATAACTCGTTTTTTCGGAGCATCAAAATCTGTGACAAACCAAAAGATATTATCATCATTATCTATCAGACGGTATTCACCTTCAAACTCACTAATAAGTTCTACTATTGACGCATCTGGGATAGTTAAATCCTGATAAAAAATCAAATTTTTGCGGTCTGTGCTTTGCCAAATTGTCAAAATTAAATATTTATCATCTTCTGTGACATAACAATTAAAACTCCATTCTTTTTTATCAGGTTTTTCGTAAATTAGTACATCCTCATCTTGAGAAGTACCTAAGCTATGATAGTAAACCTTATGTAAATAGTTAGTCTCTTTTAACTTCCCTTCTTTTGGTTGTTCATAACGACTATAAAACAGACCCTGACTATTCTTTTTCCAAGTTGGTCGATAGAATTTTATCCATTGCAAAACATCTGGTAAATCTTCCCCAGTCTCAATATTTTTGATTCGCCATTCTTGCCAGTCTGAACCAGAATTAGAAATACCATAAGCTATTAATTTGCCGTCTTTACTAATAGCAATTCCCGAAAGAGCAACTGTTCCATCTTCTGATAATTTGTTAGGATCTATCAAAACTTTTGGTTCAGCATCAAGAGTAGGTAAGGTGTATAAAACACTTTGATTTTGTAAACCATCATTCTTGTAATAGAAGTAGCGATCGCCTTCTTTAAAAGGAACGCTATATTTTTCATAATCCCAGATTTGAGTTAGTCGTTTTTTGATGTTTTCTCTTGCGGAAATTTCTGCCAGATAATTAAAGGTAATTTCATTCTGAGATTTTACCCACTCTTGAGTTTTTTCTGAGTGAGGGTCTTCTAACCATCGATAAGGATCGGGAACTTGAATACCATGATAATTTTCTACTATGTCTGTTTTGTCAGTGATGGGATATGTTAGAGGTTTTTTTGGGTATTTCATGTTTTTGATTTGTGAATTGTTTCTCTAATTTTAGAAGTTGATTTAATTTTTATCAAGTAAAGATCGTCTAACTTTTGTCATTGCCACACATTAGTCACACCAGAAAAATCTCTATATGGTTGAATTTTTGGGAGAATTTCTAGAGTTGCCTAGAAAATTTTCCGTAGTGGAAAGATGGAGAAAGAGAAATGATTACTCCATGGCAAATATTTCTGGGATTTTTGTCATTGTCACACCAGAAAAATCTCTATCTGATTGAATTTTTGGGAGAATTTCTAGAGTTGCCTAGAAAATTTTCCGTAGTGGAAAGATGGAGAAAGAGAAATGATTACTCCATGGCAAATATTTCTGGGATTTTTGTCATTGTCACACCAGAAAAATCTCTATCTGATTGAATTTTTGGGAGAATTTCTAGAGTTGCCTAGAAAATTTTCCGTAGTGGAAAGATGGAGAAAGAGAAATGATTACTCCATGGCAAATATCTCTTTGACTTTGCTCGTTCCCACACTAGAAAATTCTCCATCTGGTTGAATTTTTGGGAGAATTTCTAAAATTGCCTAGAAAATTTGCAGAAGTGGAAAGGTGGAGAAAGAGAAATGATTTAGTTCATGGCAAATATCTCTTTGACTTTGCTCGTTCCCACACTAGAAAATTCTCCATCTGGTTGAATTTTTGGGAGAATTTCTAAAATTGCCTAGAAAATTTGCAGAAGTGGAAAGGTGGAGAAAGAGAAATGATTTAGTTCATGGCAAATATCTCTTTGACTTTGCTCGTTCCCACACTAGAAAATTCTCCATCTGGTTGAATTTTTGGGAGAATTTCTAAAATTGCCTAGAAAATTTGCA
>NZ_JBNHEP010000144.1:23569-25857 GCF_050015995.1 Dapis brunnea BLCC-M229
CTCCATCTGGTTGAATTTTTGGGAGAATTTCTAAAATTGCCTAGAAAATTTGCAGTAGTGGAAAGATGGAAAAAGAGAAATAATTTAGTTCATGGCAAATACTTCTAGGATTTTTGTCATTGTCACATCAGGAAAATCTCCATCTGGTTGAATTTTTGGGAGAATTTCTAAAATTGCCTAGAAAATTTGCAGTAGTGGAAAGATGGAAAAAGAGAAATAATTTAGTTCATGGCAAATACTTCTAGGATTTTTGTCATTGTCACATCAGGAAAATCTCCATCTGGTTGAATTTTTGGGAGAATTTCTAAAATTGCCTAGAAAATTTGCAGTAGTGGAAAGATGGAAAAAGAGAAATAATTTAGTTCATGGCAAATACTTCTAGGATTTTTGTCATTGTCACATCAGGAAAATCTCCATCTGGTTGAATTTTTGGGAGAATTTCTAAAATTGCCTAGAAAATTTGCAGTAGTGGAAAGATGGAAAAAGAGAAATAATTTAGTTCATGGCAAATACTTCTAGGATTTTTGTCATTGTCACATCAGGAAAATCTCCATCTGGTTGAATTTTTGGGAGAATTTCCAAAATTGCCTAGAAAATTTTCCGTAGTGGAAAGAAGGAGAAAGAGAAATGATTACTTCATGGCAAATATTTCTAGGATTTTTGTTACTTTAATCAGAAAAACTAATTTCTCCATTATCAAGTTTTTCTTGGAGTTTAGCTTTTACATTGTCGCTAAATTTAAGATCGGATACAATATGAAGTAAATCTCTATAGGGATTAGTTTTTCTATTATTTAGTATTTTTTGAATAGTTGTTTTTTTGACACCTGTCCCTTTAAAAGCAGTTATTAATTCAGCTTCATTCGCTGTATTGATATTAATGGCAGTTGAGCTTTTTGTATCTGATGATAAAGTCGATTTAGTTTCAATAATTTTTTCTATAGTTGAAGTTGTTGAAGTTAGTGATGGAGTTGATTTTTTATCAATAACTTTATCTGCTTGAATAAATTCTATATTTTGCAACTCTAGCTTTCTTTTGAGACGTTCTGAACATAAAGGAGCAAGCATAAAAGCTAAGTCTGGAGGAGTATTTTCTGATGCTGAAGGAGATGGATTAAACTCTAAATCATCTAACCAAGAACTAAAATCATCCAAATGTTCAACAATCAATTTATAATTTTTAGCTTCACCAAAAGCTCTAGCTATTGGTCTATCATTATGAAGCAATTCTACATAACAATCTAAGGCGTGGTTTTTTCCTGTTTTTTTACCTGGAATTACTTGGGTAGTTTCAAATGCTGATAATGTATATGCTTTTTGCTTTAAATATTTTTCCCACCTTTTTTGACATTCTGCTTTGACTAATTCACGAGCATCACCTTCAAATTTTTGCTCTTCAGCTTCGGGAAAATATCTTTCATGTATTTCTAGAACTTTTCCTGAATAATATTGACAAAATTCTCGAAAATTTTGAGCTGGTTTCAAAGGTATATTTTGAATTTATTCCCAAGCATTATTAAAATTTTTATATCCTTTATATGCTCCTTTAATTCTTTCCTCTATCTCTTGTTTAATCATCATAAATTCTTTATCAGAACCTAAACTAAGATTAATCGTTGACTTTTTGACTAAACTTTTTAATACAGAGTCTCCTTCAATTAAAGAACTGACATTATCTGATGTACCTACCAAATAAATTAGCAGAGGAATACTTCTTCTAAATTTCTGAGCAGCTTGCTTGATTAATTCTCTAAAAATTACTCTAGTTTCTTCTATTTCTTGTGGAAATTTTTCTAATGAATCTAATTCATCTTTCAATTGCTCAAAATATTTTTCTAGTAGCAATTCAGAAATATGATGATTTTGCCTAAACTTTTGGCAAATTTCTTTACTATGAATAGCTACAACACCTTCTAATTCTTGACGCCTCCTTTCTTCAAGGTAGAGCTTTTTGAACTTATCTGCAAATGTTTCAAAATCCATATCCTCATTTTGAAAATTTATCTGATTATATTTTGCTGCTAATTTTAAACAAGCCATCAGAGCATTTAAAATTTTAGGTCCTTTGTTAGACCTGAACTTATATTCCGTTGTTTGAAGACTAAAAACCAGAGCTTTCATTCCCATCTCAGTAACTTTAATTCTGCCCCATTTAGGAGATTCTAAGAACTTCAACTCACATAAACTCTCACAAACTTGCTTGGCATTAGGACGGCGTTTTTTAGATAAATGATTTTTAACCCATATTCCGCACGTCAAGTTGTAATATTAAAAGTAGTATAAAAAATG
>NZ_JBNHEP010000145.1:0-7305 GCF_050015995.1 Dapis brunnea BLCC-M229
CAGGGAACAGGGAACAGGGAACAGGGAACAGGGAACAGGGAACAGGGAACAGGGATAAGTAATTGATAATTTCTGGATAAGAATTGATTTGATTTTTGATTTTCACCAGATGTCTAATCAATATATGATATGACACGACTCAGGGGGACCGAGTCAGGAGTCATATTATGTCCGGTTGAATACTTACACTTTGGAGGAAGTAAGGCAGAAGGCAGCTATGCTGGAAGCAGAAGGAAAGAAAAGGTTTTTTTATCACTGATTATCCGGACATGATATCAGGAGAAAATCATGGTGGTCAATAGGAATAAATAATTAGGTATTTATGCTTCATCTTTTCTTGATAATTTGACGAATGATAAAGGTCAATTAAGATGATTTATATAGTATAAATATTTGGCCAGTTAGGTATTTTTATACTACTTAGGATTTACGCAGAAACCTGGTTTATCAACGAAAGTGAGAGGGAAAAACAATAATCAGATCAATACCGGTTTCTTGTTTGGGTGCGTAAGTCCTGCTAATTTTAATTTTATGGGTTGACTCGGGGAATGTCAGTTAATACAATCAGCAATGTAGACTAAGTTGATGAAGTTGCTATAACTACAATGAGTAATACATTTGAGCGACCCAAACCAGTTTTGATGATTCCTATCCGCCGTTGTGGCAGTCATGCTTTACGCCTGCGGTTGAATTTTTCTCCCGAATTCTATTCTCCTTACCCCCTGCATTTGGTCGATTTTATGCCCCTTTTGGAGCTTTATGAGAATTTAGCTGATGACTTTACCTATTTTCAGTTGGTTATTGATTTAGTAGGTTTGCAAAATGCAACAATGGTTAAGTGGGATAATGTAGCGTTAGACCCAGTTGCTATTTTTGAGAGGATTAAAGATCGGCCTCGTAGCATACATACTGTTGCTTGGGAAATGTTGTTTCAAGCGGGGCAAAAGCATGGTGCAAAAGTGGTGATGGATAAGTCTCTTGATAATGTGTATTATGCTGAAGAGTTAATTGATCTGTTTGAGGATATGAAGTTTTTGAATGTTGTTCGCGATCCACGCGCTCAAATAAATAGTATTAATCGTGCTATTATCCATGATTTTGATACTTTATTAAATGCCATAACTTGGGTGAACGCTCACAATACTGCCATAGCTCTAGCTGACAAATATCCAGAGAGGGTTTTAACTATCCGATATGAGGATTTTTTGACTCATCAAGAAGCAGTTTTGCGGCAGATTTGTCAGTTTTTGGAGATTGAATTCTTAGACTCAATGCTTGATGTTTCCAAATCTACAGAAGCACAAGAAATTTCTGTTTTATCTGCTTTATGGTCAACTAATAGTTCTCCACCAATACTTGCTAATATTGATAAATTTAAGAAAAATTTAACGGATAGTGAAATTGAAATAATCGAGACAGTAGCAAAACCTATTATGGATTATTATGGCTACGAACCTATTACTAAAGCAGGAGCTCAAGTAACTGAGGAAATGTTAGAAGTATCCCAAGAATTAAACTCTATAAAAAGGCCAAAAGCTTGGATGGATTTAAGAGAAAAAGACCTCCGCGATTATCAACTAAGAAAGTTTCGTTCAGACTATCTGAATATGGTTAAGCAAAAGTTGTTGCCAAATTAAAATCTTAGGCGTTGTTGAATAAATGTATGATATTAATAGGACTTACGCACCTGCAACGTATTTTCGTCATTGCGACCGACAGGGAAGCAATCTCAAATCCTAGTTTTTCGTAGCTCATGCGTAAGTCCTGATTAAATCCGGTAGTGTCGGTATAAATAAAGCATAGAAACCGGGTTTTTATGAAATCCCTGACTATACTGACATCTGTCTCCTATAAACATTGACAACCTGTTTGACTCCATAGAGAACAACCAGATGAACAGTTATAAAACATTGGAATATCTAGCGGAGAATGGGACGTTGTTGAGACTTAACGTAGTCTGAACTTGATAAGTGATGTGAGTTTAATATCATACCTAAAGTCAACAACGCCTATAAAAACTAAGAAACCATCGAAAATTATGGCAACACTGCAATTAAAAAATCTCAGAAAACAATTTACTCCTAATGTTATTCCTGTTAAAGACGTAAATATTGAAGTTGAAGATGGAGAATTTTTAACCTTATTAGGACCTTCTGGATGCG
This sequence comes from Dapis brunnea BLCC-M229, assembly GCF_050015995.1. Classification (NCBI taxonomy): domain Bacteria; kingdom Bacillati; phylum Cyanobacteriota; class Cyanophyceae; order Oscillatoriales; family Microcoleaceae; genus Dapis; species Dapis brunnea. Next base: position 2,163 of record NZ_JBNHEP010000145.1, read on the forward strand.
GAAAATCAACCCTACTACGACTCATTGCGGGTTTAGAAACACCCACTCAAGGCAGAGTAATAATTGGCGATCGCGATGTCACAAACGTAGCACCAGGAAATCGCAACATTGCAATGGTGTTTCAAAGTTATGCTCTCTATCCTCACATGACAGTCTTTGAAAATATTGCTGCTTCCCTGAAACTCCGCAAAATACCTCCAGATGAAATTCAGCGACGAGTCAATGATGTCGCCCAAAAACTAGATTTAGGCAACTTACTAGCTCGCAAACCGAAGGAAATGTCTGGAGGACAAAGGCAACGGGTGGCATTAGCTCGTTCATTAGTCCGAAACCCAGAAGTATTTTTGTTAGATGAACCCCTGAGTAATTTAGATGCGTTATTGCGGGAACAGGTACGCGCAGAATTAAAACAGTTATTTAATGCTCAACAAAAACCCGTAGTTTATGTTACTCACGACCAAACAGAAGCAATGACTTTATCAACTAAAGTAGCAATTTTATCTGATGGTTATTTACAACAACTTGATGCTCCTCATCAAATTTATAGTTGTCCTGCAAATAAGTTTGTTGCTGGTTTTGTTGGTAGTCCGCAAATGAATTTACTGAATCTTAAATGTGAAGAAAATTATGCTATTTTAGGTGATTTTAAAATTCTTTTGCCAGATTTTCCTACGATGCCAAAACAAATTTTTATGGGTATTCGCCCCGAAGATGTTCGTTTGTCTCAACCTAAACATTCTGAAATTACTATTCAAGGTAAGGTGATTTTAGTAGAAGATTTAGGCAAAGAAAAATTATTAATTTTACAGGTGGAAAATTCAGCAGAAAATATTAAAGTTATAGTTCCTTATGACCAAACTTGGGATGAGTTAGTAACTTTAGAATTACCTGCTCAACAAATTCATTGGTTTGATGTGGAGTCAGGCGATCGCTTATTACAATAGTTATCTAGTCAAACTCCAAAAAACCGGGTTTATAGTTTGACTTTTGATAGTCTCACAATGCTGATTTATCAACCCTGTTTTTATATATTGGGTTTGATTTTATACCAATTCCCAAAAATAATGCAAGACCTTCCTCAATACTTCAGTTATTAAGTAATAAGTAAGTAAGAGTAATGTTTTTAACTATTCTAGGTAAATAGCAAAGATATCTTATCCCAAATTGATAAATATTTGTTACAAATAGTTAGGCTATTTATTACCAGTCAGGAGTCAGAATTCAGAATGAATAGCTTAAATACCATTTATGAGGGCATATTTTCTCTTTTTAGTCGAAAGATACATCTCATTTAAAGTATTTCAATCACCATTTTTATGCATGAAATTATTTTTTTTACAGCGGTTTTCATTTCAGTAAACCACAGTAATGATGTTCCATGGAACGTTCCTACTAGGTTTTGGTTGTGAATATGTGGTTCATCAATCTGAAAAGCGCTGTAATTGGTATAGTATATACTAAATATCAATATTTAATATCAACGATAAACGGAAGATTTGCATTAATTTGCCATACTCAAAACTTAGTAAACTAACCTATATAAGCAGCCTTAAATACTAAAATAATATCTTATTTTACTCAACCACAGTAGGGACATTCCATGGCACTCCCCTATAATAGTTATACTTTTGACTGTTTAGTTCATCTACCGGAAAACTAATATCAAGCTCTTTTCCAATTAAGAATAAAAATTATGACCCAATAATGCTGTTGCTTCTGTCACATTTACAGGTTTAGAAAACAAATATCCTTGACCATATTCACATCCTAAATCTTTCAGTTGAGCCAACTGTTCCTCTGTTTCTATCCCCTCTGCTACCACATCCAACCCTAGACTATGAGCTAATGTAATAATAGCTCTTACAATCTCACTATTTTCTCCATTAACTCCCATATTTGTCACAAAAGATTTATCAATTTTCAGAGTATTAATAGGGAAACGATGCAAATAACTTAGAGATGAATATCCTGTACCAAAATCATCAACACTTAACTGCATTCCCAACTCCCGTAAGTGAGATAAAACTTTACTAGCAGACTCAGCATTATCCATAACGACACTTTCTGTAATTTCTATTTTTAATCCTTGAGGATCGATACCTGTCTTTTGCAAAATACGTTTAATTTGTAAAATTAAGTTAGATTGGGAAAACTGTTTCCCAGAAATATTGACAGCTATAGTAAGGTTACTTTGAGAATAAATTGTCTGCCATTCTTGCAGTTGACGACAAGCTTCCCAAAATATCCACTGACCGAGAGGAATAATCAAACCTGTTTCTTCTGCAATAGGAATAAACTTTACCGGAGGAACCATACCACCTTCACGATCGTACCACCGCGCTAAAGCTTCAAACCCTACTAAGTTCCCTGTACATAGAGAGATAATTGGTTGATAGTTGAGTAAAAAAGTGTTGGAAGTCGGGCAAACAAATTCTTCTAGCATCTCCACTGCTTGACGTAAGTCACGCTCTAACTGGATCATTTCTGTAACGTAGCTGTGCATGGAACTGGTGAATAGCATATAACTTCCTTGGTTTTGCGCTTTTGCTTGATCCATAGCAATATTAGCATCTCGCAGTAGATCCCCTGCCCATTTATAATTATGGGAACTGATTGCAATACCGATACTAGCAGTAATAAAGAGTTTATGACTATCTAATTCTAGAGGTTGAGCGATCGCTGTTTGTATCAGATTTGCTAAACCAATGGCATCTTGTTGATCGTGAACTTTCTCCAAGAGAATAACAAACTCATCACTTCCTATTCGTGCTATCGTATCTTTTGATCGTAAACAAGTTTTGATTCGTTGAGCAATTTCAATTAAGAGCTTGTCTCCCATGGAATGACCGTGACTTTCATTAACGATCTTAAATCGATCTAAATTAATCGTAAGTACAGCAAACAAATCAGAATGATGTTTGTTTCTGTGTACCAATGCTTGCTGTAGTCTATCCATTAATAAAGCTCTATTTGGCAAGTCTGTGAGGCTATCATACAAAGATTGACGTAGCAGTTTCTCCTCTACAGATTTTTTTTCTGTTATATCATGACAGTTAATTACAATTCCCTGAACTGATTCATCATCAAGTAAATTCATTACCACAGCTTCAAATACACACCAACTACCATTTTTATGGCGGACTTGATATTCATCTAACCCTCGGCGTGTTTTCGGATATTGTTTCACTCCCTCTATTACTTGTTCCATCCACCAACTATCGTTGGGGTGAATGAACTCTAATAAAGATTTGCCAATTAATTCCTCTGAAGTGTAACCTAAAATTCGTTCTTGTGAGGGGCTAATATATGTAAAAATACTATTACTATCTAAAATATGGATAATATCTGTGCTATTTTCGATTAGCGATCGGAATCTTTTTTCATTTTCCCGTAGTAGTTTCTCTGCTTGGTTACGTTCTGTAATATCTGTGCTTACAGCAACAAACCCAGTAATTTTATCTGATGTATCTTTGATGACATCTATCCGCATCAAAATCTCGATGATTTGGCCTCTACGACTCCGACAGCTAACTTCTCCATTCCATGAACTTCCACTTATCATACTGTCAGATATTGCTTTAGCTACTTTTGTATCTATTATCAAACTTAGTAACCCACCAATAGCATTTAGTTCAGCTACATTTCTATAATCAAAAAGTTGAGTAAATGCTGGATTTTGAAAGATGTGATTGCCATAAGCATCAGTCATACTAATCGCTTCACTGCTACTTTCTATCGCTTTACCTGTCAGTGCTAGGGCTGTTTCTGTTTCCCGAAGTTCAGTAATATCTATTCCGACAGTACACGCTGCTTTGCCTTGGTTATATTTTTGAGCAACTATGAGATATTGACCTACAGGTGAACTCATTTCATGCACAGTAACTGTGGTATTACTGGCAAAAAAATTGCGCACAAATTTGGTAAAGTCTGTATCATTTCCACTCAAAAAGCCGATACTTTTACCAATAAATTCTTCTGGCTCCAAGTTGTATATTTTAGCTAAATGTCTATTAACTCCTAAATAATAGAAATCTGAACTAATCCAAGAAACTAATCCTGGTATTGCTTCTAAAAGTGTTTGTAATCGCTCGTTTGCTTCGGAGATGTCTAATGAATGGGATTCTTGTGATTTATTATTGGAATTAATAACTTGAATATCATGGGGAATTAATATAACTTTTTCTTGATTAACTGGATAGATACTGGCGTTAAATTTCACCTGTTCTTCTCCTATTTGACATTTATGTTCAATTTCTACTTGACGCTTTGTTTTTAAACAAGTTTTAATATGATTACTCAAAATATTTTTCTGAATATTTTCAAGAACTTGACGGATATGAACTTTCACGGGGTTATCCTCTGAAAATGATACTTCCCCATCTACGGGAATACTTTCTAGAAAGCATCCTGTTTGATCCAACACCCAGATACAAGTATTCATTAAAGCAAACATAGAATCTATATGAGTATGATTTTTGGTTCAATTCTAAGTGAGTTAATTTTAACTAATTAACTAACTTAGAATTGATAAAGCTGATAGACATAATTCAGCTAGAGAATTACAAAAATTAATTTTAACATTAAGTTGCTGCTATAAATTAAGATGTTATACTAAATACCAATAGCTTTAAGTGTAATCACCTTTACCCATTAGTAGAAGGTTTATAGGTAGTATGAGAATTTTCTTAAAATCAGTCCTTCCCAAATTCAAGGCTTTACTAGGAGCAGTTCCTCTAATTGCTACAACATATACCATTGGTACATTAGTTCAGCCGAGAGTAAGTTTTGCTATCAGTCAAAACAGAGATAATTTATCCTCAGTAAATACACTTCAAGTATCTACTCAAAACATATCACAACAAAGTGATAATGTCAATAAAAATAACTATGAGTTAAAGCATAGCAATTATTTGACTCTCCCCCAAAGTCAAGAGATTAATACTTCTCAAAATTCCCAGTTGAAAAATTATTTCAATGTTGTTCCAAGCAAACATCAAGGAGAAAATTTTCCTAATCAATATCAATGGAAAACTACTAACACTAATAATAATCAATTCAGAATTGAACACATTAACAACCCCCAGCTAGCTACACCTGTCAATCCGATGAGACCGCGACCACAACCGATGTTAACAAATGTTCG
>NZ_JBNHEP010000145.1:7405-9351 GCF_050015995.1 Dapis brunnea BLCC-M229
ATCCGATGAGACCGCGACCACAACCGATGTTAACAAATGTTCGGCTTCAACCTGTGGCACCTACACCTGTCAATCCGATGAGACCGCGACCACAACCGATGTTAACAAATGTTCGGCTTCAACCTGTAGCACCTGCACCGGTAAATCCGATGAGACCGCGACCCCAACCGATGTTAACAAATGTTCGGCTTCAACCTGTAGCACCTGCACCGGTAAATCCGATGAGACCGCGACCACAACCTACGATCAAAAATCTCCATCCTGTTCCACCTGCACCACAACCAACAGTGAAAAATCACCTTCTTGTAACACCCGCACCACAACTACAACGGACGATCGCAAATCCTTATCCCATACCACTCGCAACCCAACCAATCGTAAAAAATCCTCATTATCCTATGTCATCTGCAACAAAATCCCCATAGATTAAGGAACAGGGAATAGATACCAGAGTAGGGATGTTCCATAAAACATCCCTACAACAATATTTGGCGTTGCATATTTGCGGGATGAATTGATGTGGGGGGTGTGGGGAGTGTTGCGAGTGTTGGGAGTCTGGGAAGTGTAGGAGACGTTGCATATTCTACGTTGTGGAATTATAGTTTTAGATAGAGAAATAGGAAGTAAAAGATAGAATTTACCTTTTCTACAAAGATTCATCCCTTGGTTGAGCAACGCCCAATATTTTATTTATATGAGTTTCTTATTCTGGAGAAATTTTAATTACATAGGGATAATATTTATTTCTTTGGTAAGAACCTATCCAAATTTCATAAGTACCTGAAAACCATTGACCTGTAATTCCTGGATTTTTTCCTTCAAAGTCATCATTACACCAACTACCTCCAGGACCTCTAATTATTAAAGTTGTATCTTCACTACTTTTAACCTCAAGTTTCAGAGATTCAAAAAAGCCATTTAAAATTAATCTATGATCTGGTTTTTTATCAATGAAACCTACACATGGTCCTGTTACAGTGTTTTCTCTACCTGTTGTTTCTTTCGCAGATATAGGTCCTCCACTTAACCCTCTAATAATCATTCGGTTTTGAGGAGATTTTGGATACAGGTTGACATCTTCAAATATAGGTGTCAATTGTAAATCTTGGGACAAAACTGGGGTCATTTTCTGCATCCCTGCTAATGAAAACAATACTCCTAAAAATAATATCGTTTTTCTAAGTTTATTTATATTCATTTAGAGTGCTGTTTTCCGATAATAAAGTCAAAAAAATTCTAGGGGGAATTAAACATATTCCCCCTTTTTTTTTGAGTATGTGAAACTCTTATTTAAGATTTCTTACCAACAATTTCTGCTTTGATGTCTTGAATTTTATCTAATAATTCTTGCCGATTAGATTTTTGCAGCAAATAACGGTAAACAAACCAAACTGCATATCCCATCCCAATAAATTCAAAGCTAACTGATAGAATAGGAATTCCTTGTAAGGCTTGGAGAAAACTAACAATTAACGTCAAAGTTAATATTGCTAAGGTCAGCGAACCAACTACTTTAAGCTGATCTTGATATTCTTGATAAAATTGGCTAATGTAGTCAGGAAAGTTAGAAAAAATATCGATCAATTGTTCTTTAATTTTATTGACTTGTTCAATAATAGTTTTGTTGGTTAATGTGTCTACAGGTTTTTGATCCTCTAAGATGGGAGTTTCAACCTGAGCAGCAGCTTTTTGTTCTATGGTTTCTGCACCAGTAGTTGTCGGAGTTGGTGTTGCTGGTGTGGCAACTTTACTCTCCTTGGTTGCTTCCCCTGGAGTTTTGCCTGTTGCACCAGTAGCTGGAGTAGTCGGAGTTGCTGGTGTGGCAACTTTACTCTCCTTGGTTGCTTCCCCTGGAGTTTTAGCTGTTGCACCAGTACTTGTCGGAGTTGGTGTTGCTGGTGTGGCAACTTTACTCTCCTTGGTTGCTTCCCCTGGAGTTTTGCCTG
>NZ_JBNHEP010000146.1:0-9779 GCF_050015995.1 Dapis brunnea BLCC-M229
AGTTGCTCTTGGCAGTTATAATCATTCCCTACCCCATCATATTGAGTGGATACCTCAAACTGGATATTTGCTATTGTTGGGAGCATATCGAGATAACGAAGTTTTCCCGGCTCATCCATTGATGTTAACTTTGGGAGAATTAGAGAAGCGGTGCGACCCCGCGCCGGAAACCGGCGCTAGGGAACGCGCACCAAGAGAACAACAAACAAAAATTTCGACCATTACTCTCGCTCCCTTGTCTGTGGGTCATATCAATCAATTAGTGGCGGAAACTCTCAGTTGTTCGGTAGAATTAGCTACTCCCTTAACAGATTTAGTTTATCAAAAGACGAAAGGCAATCCCTTCTTTACCACTCAGTTCTTAAAAGGATTGCATGAGGATGAGCTGATTGCATTTAATCAAAATTTGGGATATTGGGAATGCGATTTGGTGAAGGTGCGAGATGCAGCCCTCACTTCGGATGTGGTGGAATTTATGGCCACAAGGTTGCACAAGTTGCCGGAAGAAACTCAACAGGTCCTCAAATTAGCCGCCTGTATTGACAATCAATTTGACCTGGAGACCTTAGCCATCATCTGCGAAACCCCTTCCGAGGAAGTGGCCGCCTCTCTGTGGAGCGCTCTGCGAGAGGGACTAATTTTACCCCAGAGCGAAGCCTATAAATTTTTTCAAGGATGGGAAAAAGAGGAGGATAATGCCGAGGGGATTAGAGTGGGTTATCGCTTCCTGCACGATCGCGTTCAACAAGCTGCTTATTCTTTAATTCCCGAAAGTCGAAAACAGCAAACCCATCTCACCATTGGTCGATTACTGCTCGGATATACATCAGAGAAAAACTTAGAAGACAAAATTTTTGATATTATCAATCATCTGAATATGGGAGCGGGTTTAATCGCTACAGATGAGGAGAAAAAACAACTCTGCCAGTTAAATTTACAAGCAGGACGCAAAGCCAAAAATTCAACAGCTTACGCAGCAGCCATTGAATATTTATTGTTAGGAATCGAATTATTGAGGGAAAATAGTTGGGAGTGCGATTATGAACTCACCTTGGCACTCTACGAGTTGGCCACTGAGTCAGCTTATCTCAATGGTGACTTTGAAAAAATGGAGCAGTTGGCCGAGGTAGGACTGAAGAATGCTCGCACCTTGCTCGACACGATCAAGCTTTATGAGGTCAAAATTCAGGCATTAGAAGCTCGCACTCGCTTTCGAGAATCCCTTGATACCGCCATGATAGTTTTGGAAAAACTAGGAATTCGTCAGTTTCCTAAAGAACCAGATGACTCAGATATCGAGCTTTGGTGGAATGATTTAAAAGCAAATTTGGGCGATCGCCATCCAACTACCTTAGCAGAACTACCCATGATGACCGATCCTAATATGCTGGCTGCCATGAGACTTATGTCCTACGTGACTCCTACTGCTTACAAATCCAAGCCAATGTTGATGATATTAATTACTTTTGAGCAAGTTAAGTTATCACTTCAGTACGGCAACTCCCCTGTTTCTGCTAGTGGGTATTCCTTTCAAGGTTTATCGTTATGTAACAATTTTGGTGAGGTCGAAATTGGTGAAATTGAACAAGGATATCTATTTGGCAAACTAGCACTCCAACTGGAACAACAGAGTAATTCAGTTGCTTATGGTCGTGCTTTTTTTGTCATGCTTGGTCTTGTCCAGCATTACAAAGAACACTTGAGAAATAGCATCAAAAATCTCCAGAAATCCTATGCAATTTGTTTGGAAGTTGGAGACCTTGAATTTGCAGGCTATGCTCTTTCCTTTTACTCATTATATAGTTATCTTAGCGGCCAAGAATTATCCGAACTAGCAAAAGAAATGTCAGTTAATAGTAAAGCCTTAGAAAGGATAAACAGGGAAACTTGTAAGAACTGGATCGATATGTATCATCAGATGGTCGATAATTTGTTGGGTAACTCTCAAAATCCTTGCGCAGTCGTCGGTGAAGCCTATGATGCAGAAAAAATGCTACCTCTTCGCAAGCAAGCCAATGATTTGACAACACAAGGTTATTTTTACGTTCCTCTGGCATTTATTTGCTATTTATTTCAAGACTGGAATGGTGCATATGAGAGTCTTGACAATGCAGAAAAATGCTTGGTAGGTGCTTCTGGAACGCCGCTGGTGACTCTATTTTACTTTTATCAATCTCTGGTGATGTTAGCCGATTTTACCTCGCAACCAGAAAGCGAATGCCAAAAGAGACTGGAAAAAATTGCAGCCAATCAGAAGATATTGCAGAATGCAGCAATTCATGCCCCAACTAATTATTTGCACAAATGGCATTTGATTGAAGCAGAAACATATCGGGTGTTGGGCGATAAAACCGAGGCAATGGAGTTATACGATCGCGCCATTGCTGGAGCCAAGGAGAATGAATACATTCAAGAAGAAGCCCTCGCTAACGAACTGGCAGCTAAATTTTATCTCAACTGGGGTAAAGAAAAAATAGCGTGTACCTATATGCAAGAAGCCTATTATTGTTATGCTCAGTGGGGAGCAAAAGCTAAAACAGACGACCTCGAAAAACGTTATTCCCAACTGCTCTCTCCCATTCTCCAACGGCAACAATTAAGGTTGACTGCTAACGATACCATAGCCAATCTGACTAAAGGAAAGATTACCAACACCAGTACCTCCACTGGAGACTTATTAGATTTAGCCAGTCTAATGAAAGCATCTCGCAGCCTTTCTCAAGAAATTAACCTTGAGCACGCCATTACTAACTTCATGCAAGTCATCCAAGAAAATGCTGCTGCCGAAACTGTCGCCTTAATGTTATTTCGCGAGGAAACCTTAATCCTAGAAGCCAAGATCGCTGACGGAAAAACCCAACCCATAGATAGCATTCCCGTCGAAAAAAGCCTAGAAGTACCCAAGGCGATCGTCAATACTGTCAAACGCACCCGAATGTCTCTGCTCTTAGATCGTGGTGCAGGCGAAACTGACTATGTACGAGATAGGTATATCAAAGAAAATCAACCTGTTTCTATTTTATGTCTGCCTCTATCAGATCGCGGACGATTTATTGGCATTGTTTATCTGGAAAACAATCGAACAATGGGTGCTTTTACCCTAGACAGGGTAGAAGTGCTGGAATTGCTCTGTGCTCAAGCCGCTATTACCCTGGAAAATGCCCGCCTCTACCAACAAGCACAACAAGCACTCCAACTTGAACGAGAACTCCAAGAGCTGCAACGCACTCAACTGACTCTCATTCAAAGTGAAAAAATGTTTAGTTTAGGACAAATGGTTGCTGGCATATCTCACGAAATCAACAATCCTATTAATTTCATCTATGGAAATATCGATCATGCGAGAGATTATGCCCAGGATTTCATGCAGGTTATCGAGCTTTACCAACATCACTTCCCCCAAAGCCATCCAGAAATTGAGGAAATAATCGCAGAAATAGATTTGGACTATTGTCAAGAAGATTTCCACAAAATTTTAGACTCCATGAGAGCTGGAGTGGAACGCGTTCAAAAAATTGTGCTTGCTTTACGAAACTTTTCTCGATTAGATGAAGCAGAATTGAAAGTAGTAGATTTACATGAAGGAATAGAAAGTACCCTGACTATTTTACAATCTCGGTTGCTGGGGCGACAAGGAGGGGCAGAAATTCAAATCGTGAAAGATTATGGTAATTTACCTTTAGTTGAGTGCTATGCAGGTCAACTAAATCAGGTGTTGATGAATATTATTAATAATGCTATTGATGCATTAGAATCATCGCCGGAAATTCAGCCTCGGATTTCCCTGGGTACTCAAACTAATGGAGAAACCGTGACGATAGCGATATCGAATAATGGCCAGGAAATAAAGGCTAAAATTTGCGATCGCATCTTCGACCCCTTTTTTACGACAAAAGCGGTGGGAAAAGGAACTGGTTTGGGTTTATCGATCGCCTATCAAATTATTACCGAACAACACGAAGGAAGTCTCTCTTGTGAATCTCAACCTGGAGAAACAACCTTTTTCATAGAAATTCCCATCCAACAAAAAAAACGTTGAATTACTAAGAATCAAAGGGGATAAAAATCCTCTTTAATTTAAGGGAAGAAGTTGCTCGGGAATGGCGATCGCCCATCAAATAATCACAGAAAAACATGGTGGTCAGATTAGTTGTAATTCCAGAGTTGGGCAAGGTACAATTTTTACGATCGTGATTCCTAGATAAAATATTTATAGCCTTCCTCGAAACTGTAGCCAGATTGACCAAGGAAGCATTGCGGCTGCATTAATGATGAAAACAGAAATTATAATAGTTGGACTTTCGGCCAAAAATGAAGTAAACTAGGGTAAATATAATAAAAATTAAACTCAACGACAAATAAACCAAGCTAATGATTGAGACACAAGCCATAAAAATTGCTAATCATCAAACCCATGAACTCATTCACGAAAGCGAACGTACCCTAGTCTATCGGGGTAGAAATATAGAGAGCAGGCAACAAGTCATTATCAAATTGATGGCTCAGGAATATCCTTCCTTTAACGAATTAGTCCAGTTTAGAAATCAATACGCCATTGCCAAAAATCTAGACATCAAAGGTATAGTCAAACCATATTCGCTGTTGCGTTACAACAATGGCTATGCTCTAATCATGGAAGACATAGGAGCCATATCCCTAGCCGAATATCAGCACCAATTGTCTGTATCCCTACCACAATTTTGGGAAATTGCTCTTTCTGTAACAGAAATTCTGCACCATCTGCATCAAAATCAAATTATTCATAAAGATATCAAACCAGCAAATATTTTAATTCATCAAGAAACAAAAGAAGTAAGATTAATAGATTTTAGTATCTCATCATTACTACCAAAAGAAACCCAAAGTTTGCAAACCCCCAATGTCTTAGAAGGAACCCTAGTTTATATTTCCCCGGAACAAACCGGACGCATGAATCGAGGGATAGACTATCGCAGCGATTTTTATTCTCTAGGAGTAACCTTTTACGAACTCTTGACAGGAAAACTCCCTTTTGAAAGTGAAGATCCCCTAGAACTGGTCCACGCACACATAGCCAAAACCCCCCCTTCGATTCCTGATACTCAAGTGCCGAAACCTTTAGCTAATATAGTTATGAAATTAATGGCGAAAAATGCGGAACAGCGGTATCAAAGTGCTTTGGGGCTAAAATATGACCTAGAAAAATGTCGGGTTGAATATGAAGAAACGGGAAAAATTGAGCCGTTTGTATTGGGAGAACGAGATCGTAGCGATCGCTTTCTCATCCCGGAAAAACTGTATGGAAGGGAAAAAGAAGTACAAATTTTGCTTGATGCTTTTGAAAGAGTAGCATCCCCCAACCCCTCTTTGAAAGGGGGGAGAAGAGGGGAGAAGGTGGGAAATTCAGAAATGATGCTGGTCGCTGGATTTTCCGGTATAGGTAAAACTGCCGTGGTAAATGAAGTTCACAAACCCATAACCAGACAGAAAGGATACTTTATCAAAGGCAAATTCGACCAATTCAATCGCAACATTCCTTTTTCAGCCTTTTTCCAAGCCTTCCGAGACTTAATGGGGCAATTACTCGGAGAAAGTGATGCCCAATTGCAAGAGTGGAAAGGGAAAATCCTAGAAGCATTAGGAGAAAACGGGCAAGTTCTCATTGAAGTTATTCCCGAACTCCAACACATCATCGGAGAACAGCCAAGAGTGCCCGAACTATCTGGGAGTGCAGCCCAGAACCGCTTTAACCTGTTGTTTGAGAAATTTATCGCCGTCTTCACTACCATTGAGCATCCTTTAACCCTGTTTCTGGATGACTTGCAATGGGCGGACTCAGCTTCGTTAAATTTATTGAAAGTCTTGATGGGAAACACTCAAACGGGATATTTGCTCATGTTGGGAGCATATAGAGATAATGAAGTTTTCCCGGCTCATCCGTTGATTTTCTGTTTAGGAGAATTAGAGAAACAACAAACAACAATTTCGACTATTACTCTCGCTCCCTTGTCTGTTAATCACATTAATCAATTGGTGGCGGAAACTCTCAGTTGTTCGGTGGAGTTAGCTGCTCCCTTAACAGATTTAGTTTATCAAAATACGAAAGGTAATCCTTTCTTTACAACTCAGTTCTTAAAAGGATTACATGAGGATGAGTTAATTACTTTTAATCAGGATTTGGGATATTGGGAATGTGATCTAGTCAAGGTACGAGATGCAGCCCTTACCGATGATGTAGTGGAATTTATGGCCCGAAGGTTGCATAAGTTGCCGGAAGAAACTCAAAAAGTTCTGAAACTAGCAGCTTGTATTGCCAATCAATTTGACTTAGAGACCTTAGCCATTATCTGCGAAACCCCTGACGAGGAAATCGCAGCAGCTCTATGGAGTGCCTTGCGAGAAGGGTTGATTTTACCTCAGAGTGAAGCCTACAAGTTTTTTCAAGGATGGGAAGGTGAACGCGAAGACATCGAAGGGATCGCAGTGGGTTATCGCTTTCTCCATGATCGCGTCCAACAGGCAGCCCATACTTTGATTCCCGAACATAAGCGCGGTCAAACACACCTTAACATCGGTCGTGCTTTACTCGCACATTTATCGCTAGAAAAACGCCAAGAACAAGTATTGGAGATTGTCAAACATTTCAATATTGAACTATCTTTGCTGACTTCTCCAGAAGAGATCGAGCAAGTGGTGCAATTAAACAAATTTGCGGGAGAAAAAGCCAAACGTTCCACCGCTTATGCAGCAGCGATCACTTACTTCGAGCGAGCAATGACGTTATTGGGCAACACGCCTTGGCAGCAACAACGAGAATTAGCCTTTTATTTCTCGGAAAATATCGCCGAAGCGGCCTTTCTATCGGGGGATTTTGCCAAGGCAAGTGAGAGGGTTGCAATCCTCAAACAAGAAGCAGAAAATATCTTAGAGGAAATTAAGGCGATCGAAATCGAAATGCAAATAGCTCAAGCGCGACACGAACAACTCCAGTGCTTGAAGATTGCCCTATCGGCATTGCTACAATTGGGAGTCGAATTACCCGAATATCCCACACAAGAGGATGTTCGACAAGAATTGCGCGAACTCGATACTGCCCTAGCCGGGACTGAAGTAGGGGATATTGCGAAGTTACCGCCCATACAAAACCGAGAAATTAAGGCGGCCATGCAAATTTTAGCCAGTATGCTTTCGCCATGCTATCAAGTCCGAATGCTATTGTTTCAGTTGGTTTCTATCCGACAGTTGCAACTGACGGTCCAGTGGGGTTTGAGTTGTCAATCCCCCATCGCCTGCGCTCTCTACGGCATGGTATTAATTGTAAGTTGGTTGGATGTAGAACGAGGCTACCAATTCGGACGCTTAGGGGTAGAACTGCTGGAGAGACCGGGGTTGGAGTCGGTCAAAAGCACGACGCAACACCTATTCTACAATCACATTCAGAATATCAAAGATTCCGCTCGGGTATCTTTGCAACCATCTCTAGTAGCGGGATTGGCGGGCATAGAAGCAGGAGAATATCAGGATTCTGGCAATTGTATCTTAGTTCGATTTCTGACGGCATATTTTGCTGGGGTCGAGCTAGATATCTTAGAACGGGATTTAGGAATTTATCGGGAAGTTCTCGAACAAACCAAACAAGAAACGACCCTCAAATATTATTGCCTCCTCCAACAAGTCGTTGCCAATTTGACAAGCTCGATCGCCAGTATCGATTTCATTGGAGAGTTTTTTAACGAGAAAGAGATCGTGCCTGCATTATACGAAAAAGAAGATCGTACCGGAATCGGATATTTCATAGTCCACAAGTTGACTTTATGTTGCTTGTTTGAAGAAGTCTCTCGGGGTATAGAAGTTGCAGGGGAAGTGGAAAAATATATCAGCAACCTAGCGGGTATGCTTTGTCTTCCGGCTGTTCATTTCTATAACTGTCTATTACGATTGAAAGCAGCAGAACAGCAAAAAGTACAAAGTCAAGAAATTATAATTGGGGAGTCATTTGAGAAGAGTTTGGAGCAGTTATGCAAGTTTGCAGCTTGCGCCCCAGTCAATTATGAACACAAACGACAACTAATTGAGGCAGAACGTTATCGCATTCTCGGACAAAAACTAGAGGCAATGGAATGTTATGATCGCGCAATTGCTGGAGCGAAAGCAAACGAATACATTCAAGAAGAAGCCATCGCCAACGAACTCTTTGCCAAATTTTACCTCGACTGGGGACGAGAAAAAGAGGCTGCGGTATATATGCAAGAAGCCTATTATTCTTACGCTCAATGGGGAGCCAAAGCTAAAGCCAACGATCTCGAAAAACGCTATCCTCAACTGCTTGCCCCCATTCTCCAACGGCAACAATTGAAGTTAACAACCAACGATACGATAGCCAATATTACCAAAGGAACGGTTTCAAATACCAGTACCTGCACGGGAGAACTGTTAGATTTAGCCTCTCTTATGAAAGCGTCCCGCACCCTTTCCAAAGAAATCGACCTAGAACAGGCCATCGCCAACTTCATAGAAGTTATCCAAGAAAATGCAGGTGCAGATACTGTTGCCTTAATGTTATTTCGTCAGGAAACCTTAATACTCGAAGCCAAGATCGCTGATGGAGAAACAAAGTCCATAAAAAGTATTCCCGTAGAAGACAGCCTAGAAGTTCCTTTAACGATAGTCAATACCGTCAAACACAGCCGAACATCTCTGCTCTTAGATAATGCAGCCAGCGAAACTGACTATGTACGAGATAGGTATATCAAAGAAAATCAACCTCGTTCGATTTTATGTCTGCCTCTATCAGATCGCGGACAATTTATAGGTATTGTTTATCTCGAAAACAATCAAACAATGGGGGCATTTACGAGCGAACGCGTAGAAATTATCGAGCTTTTATGCGCTCAAGCTGCCATTACTCTAGAAAATTCCCGCCTTTACCAACAAGCACAACAAGCATTCCAACTGGAACGAGAACTACACGACTTGCAACAAACACAACTCCAATTGATTCAAAGCGAGAAAATGTTTAGTTTGGGTCAAATGGTGGCCGGAATTGCCCACGAAATTAACAATCCCATAAGTTTTATTCATGGAAACATTACTCATGCTAACGAATATATGGAAGAAGTGCTGGAATTACTCGCTCTTTATCAAACTCACTATCCTGAGCCACACCGTGATATTCAAATAGCAATCGAGGCGATGGATTTAGAATTCCTAGGAGATGACTTTGAAAAACTGTTAAAATCTATGAAAAATGGGAGCGAGCGCATCAAAAATATCGTCACATCTCTACGAACTTTTGCACGTCTTGGTGAGTCGGAACTCAAGCGTGTAGATTTACATGAAGGGATTGAAAGTACCTTAACTATTTTACAAAATCGCTTTCAAAAACAGGAAAAACGAGCCGAAATTCAAGTGGAGAAGGACTATGGAAAATTACCGTTAGTGGAATGTTATGCCGGACAATTAAACCAAGTATTTCTGAATGTACTTAATAATGCCATTGATGCTTTGTCAGAATGTTCGCGTCAAGATTCTCCAACTATTCGCATTAGTACAGAAACGGATGAAAAACAAGTTACAATTGCGATAGCGGACAATGGAGTGGGGATGAACCAAGAAACGCAAAAACGACTTTTCGATCCTTTTTTTACTACAAAACAAGTGGGGAAAGGAACGGGTTTAGGGTTAGCGATCGCCCATCAAATTATTACCGAAAAACATGGTGGTCAGATTACCTGCAACTCAACATTTGGGCAAGGTACAATTTTTACTATCGTGATTCCTAGATAAAATATAGTCTTTTG
>NZ_JBNHEP010000147.1:0-22825 GCF_050015995.1 Dapis brunnea BLCC-M229
TTACTATCTCTGAGTCATTGGGATGATTTTTTCAACCCCTACACCTGAATCCTTAGAGTTAGTATTTGGTCTTATTTTTTAATTACCTAAATTTTCACATACAGATATATTTTTTGAATCAGTATTCCATAAAAAAAACTGCCCCAACAGTTTTTACCTGAGTAAATTTTCAATAATACTTGACTTTGCCAACAAGCCAAAATTTTATTGTGTTAAGGAGTAACTGTTAGGACAGATTTAGATGTTAGGTTTTAATAATTGACAGGATTTTACTTGTACAGCTCAGTTGAAAGTCGGAATGCTAAGATTCCTGGGATTAGAGCAATTACTAAAGCAACCAATACTTGGGTATCAGATAAAGGCATAGTTCAAAACTCCTTATGTTTGTAGTTAATTTTCCATATTCTAACCATAAGTTGCAAATTTACATACTATAACTGTTACAACTTGAAACAAACATTAATTTTTTTCCTTCTTCCATACTATCCTTCTCTAGTATTTATACTACAGCAGGGAAAGGGATACTTAGGACATTTTTTTTCCCTATTATGTGTTAACCGTTTCGTTTTACCTTTTACTATTGTCCTAACTAACTATTTCTTTGCTATATTTCTCAATATTAATGCTGTATTTGCTTGCCATTTCCCCATCAGTCTATCTTCTTGATCTCCCCATCTACCTCTCACAAGAATATGTAGCAAAAATGCGTGATAATTGGTATTAGCTGTGGAGTTTGCCACTGATCGCCCTTGTCTTAGGAGCTACTTAGGGCTGGCTAATTAACTCTAAAATCCTTGATATACAAATGCTTTAGCCTTTTTCATGCCAAAAAAGTGCCAGCTTTTCTCTCGCTATTGCTCAAAATTTGAGAATTTTGAGCAAACAAGGGCGGAAAAATCGAGCGACAATTCTTCCTCCTGCATCCTCTGTAATTCTCCTAACTGGTGAGGACTACTATACTTATTTAGAAAATTTTCCTAACAAATACTTCCCCTACATGGGAAAGAAAAATTTAAAATTAACTATATAAATTGAAGTATAGTTTATAGTCTTGAAAGAGTTAGCTCCCTAATTTAGAGAGCTAACTAATATATATTTCAGACAAGAAAAATTTTCTCTATTTATTCAACAATCCAGGTAGTTAAAGTAGGCTGCCATGATACTAACTCTTCATCTTCAAACCAAAGACTAATTTCGTTCTGAGCAGTCTCAATTGCATCAGAACCATGTATGAGATTGCGGCCAACACTAATTCCATAATCACCACGAATAGTACCAGATTCAGCACTCAAGGGATTAGTTGCCCCAATAATTTTTCTCGCAGATGCCACAACCCCTTCACCTTCCCAAACCATTGCTACTACAGGGCCAGATGTAATAAATTGTATTAAGCCTGGAAAAAATGGTCTTTCTTTGTGAACATCATAGTGTTTTTCAGCTAGTTCCTTACTGACACTGATAATTTTTAGACCCACTAGGGTAAAACCTTTTGTTTCAAAGCGACTGATAATCTGGCCTACAAGTCCTCTTTGGACACCATCGGGCTTAATAGCTATAAAGGTGCGTTCCAAACTAATACTCCTCAAAAATTTGCTCAATAGTAATACTTTACAATACAGAGCAAATTCTACTTAAACTATAGCGCTATAGTTTTTGATTTGGCATTTTTACTGATACTTACTAACTGAAAATTATTTTACATTTTAGTATCTTAAAAAATTGGTAGTGCATCAGGAAAGTGTGGGAATGATCAGATGATTATTGTCCCTAAATACTTTCAATCATCATGGAATGTCCTCTATGTGGCCATAAGAAAACTCGCGTGTCATGGAAAAACCAGTAAAGGAAATCAACGATATTACTGTCCTGAATGCCTACAAACTTTCACCGATACTTTTGACACGCTCTACTATCGTCGAAAAATTCAACCTGAACAAATGCGTATGGTTCTACACACTCACCTTGAGGGTAGTAGTTTAAGAGGCATCAGTCGAACAGTGAATTTGGCTTATAATACGGTGGTTAGTTTAGTCAGAGCTGCTTGTGAAAAAGGACAAATGATTCATAATGCTCATGTCGAGAATATCAATACCTCACAAATTACCAGTGATGAGTTTTGGTCATTTGTCCAAAAAAACAAAAACAGTGTCAGTGTCAGGAATTAACAGAAGGGGATTGTTGGGTTGGGATGACTCAAGCTTCCAGAACGTGGATTAATTCTAAGTGCTAGAGTGGGTAAACATACTGACAATTTCCCATACGGAATTGATATAGCTGCCGCTAGGCTCCGCCAACGTCAACACAGAAGGAAAAACTAGCTGTATACGATGGCATACTGATGATTGGGGAGGGTATGAACGAGTCCTACCCCTAGAAGTAGAACACGTCATTGGTAAAGACCAGACACAGCAATTGGAAAGAACAAATGGAATTATCAGACAGCAGATCGGTCGATGGCATCGCCGACAAAATAAATTTGGCAAGCTCTGGCAACAAACTGAGATAACAGTAAGGTTGGCGTTGGCGGAGCAAGTGCGGCAGCTATATCGCCTACTTTAATTGGATTTGGATTCATAGTCGCAAGAACAATACTGCAGCCCAAAGAGCTGGATTAGCGTTGGCGGAGCAAGTGCGGCAGCTATATCGCTCCTTGGAATTGGAATGATCTGATTACCTATCCCACACTTTCCTGATGCACTACCAAAAAATTTACTCAATGGTAATACTTTACAATACAGAATAAATTCTCCTTAAACTATAGCGCTATAGTTTTTGATCTGGAACTTTAACTGATACTGATTAACTTAAAAGGTAGTCCTGCTCGTGTAATGGTAGATGGGGATGAACAAGGCTTCTTGATGGAAGCAAGATGCTCCCACTACTGTTCCTCTTGACTAAAATAATTACAATAGACAACCATTACAATGCACCACTACCATTTCAAATTATCTTAGAGTTTAGTATATTAAAAATTTTGCTTAATAGTAAGACTTTATAATACATAGCACGGTTTACTTAAACTATAGCGCTATAGTTTTTGACCTGGTACTTCTACCGATACTTAGTAAGTGAAAATTATTTTACAGTTTAGTATCTTAAAAAATTTGCTTAGTAGTAAGACTTGACAATACAAAGCAAACTATAGTTTACACTATAGCGCTATAGTTTTTTGTATAACACTTACACTCATACTAATTAAGTTGAAATTATCTCAAGTTTAGTCTATCGGAATTAAAACATAAAATGGATTTACAGTCAACTATAAATCAAAACTATTCTGAAATTTCAAAAAATACATTATTAACTAATACTTCTCAAACAGATAAAACAGAAATTAATCATATCAAGTCTGAACAAAAAAAATCATGGACAATTGAAGATAGTGAGAAATTATATAGAATACTTGGTTGGGGTAATTCTTATTTCTCAATTAATTCTGCTGGTCATATTACAGTTTCCCCTAAAGGCGATCTAGGAGGTTCTTTAGACCTATATGAACTTGTTGAATCTATTAAACAAAGAAATATAGGACTACCATTAATTATTAGATTTTCGGATATTCTTGAAGATAGAATTGAACGATTAAATGCTTGTTTTGCTAAAGCTATCGCTCGTTATAAATACAAAAATATATATCGAGGTGTATTCCCTGTAAAGTGTAATCAAAATAGTCAGTTAGTAGAGGAAGTAGTTAAATTTGGCAAACTTCATAAATTTGGTTTAGAAGCAGGTTCAAAACCTGAGTTATTAATTGCTATAGCTACCTTGAATACAACTGATGCACTAATAATTTGTAATGGTTATAAAGACCGAGAATATATTGAGACAGCAATGCTAGCTCAAAGATTAGGAAAAACACCAATAATTGTAATTGAACAGGTGGAAGAAGTACAGTTAGTGATAGAAGCTAGTCGAAAATTAAATATTAAACCTGTAGTAGGAGTTAGGGTGAAACTAAGCACTAAAGGTATTGGTCGTTGGGCAGGAACTACAGGCGATCGTGCCAAATTTGGTCTCAATATTCCGGAAATAATTCAAGTTGTTAATCAGTTAAAAAGTGCGGGTATTTTAGATTCTTTACAGCTCTTACATTTTCATGTTGGTTCACAAATTTCTTCAATTAGTGTGATTAAAGATGCTATTAGGGAAGCAAGTCAGATTTATGTGGAATTAGTTCAACTAGGAGCAAATATGAAATACTTGGATGTAGGGGGTGGTTTAGCTGTTGATTATGATGGTTCTAAAACAAATTTTTATGCTTCTAAAAACTATGATATGCAGAACTACGCTAATGATATTGTGGCAGAAGTTAAAGAAGCTTGTGAAGAGAAAAATATATTACCTCCAATATTAGTTAGTGAAAGTGGTAGAGCCGTCGCATCCCATCAATCAGTTCTAGTTTTTGATGTATTAGGAGTTAGTCAAGTTCCGAAAGAAGAACCACCAGTTATTGGTAAAGATGAACATTTAATTTTGCAAAATCTCTATGAAACTTATCAATCTATTAGCAAAAATAATTATCAGGAAGCATATCACGATGCTATTCAATTCAAAGAAGAATCTATTAGTTTGTTTAATTTTGGATATCTGAGTATTACTGAACGAGCAAAAGTAGAGCAACTATATTGGGGATGTTTTAGGAAAATTCAAGAAATACGAAAAGACTCTGAATATGTGCCAGATGATTTAGAAGAACTAGAAAAAATAATGGCATCTATTTACTACATTAATCTTTCAGTCTTTCAATCTGCTCCTGATAGTTGGGCGATTAATCAATTATTTCCAATTATGCCTATTCATCGGTTAGATGAAGAACCTACAGAAAGAGCTATATTAGCCGACCTTACCTGCGATAGTGATGGAAAAATTGAGCAATTTATTGATTTGCGAGATGTCAAATCATTATTAGAATTACATCCTCTTAAAGTTACTAATAAATCTTCCCAATATTCCCATATTCAAAAATTAGAAAATTCTGCTACAGAAATTACTTCTGTTTTTGAACCTTACTATCTAGCAATGTTTCTTGGAGGTGCTTACCAAGAAATAATGGGTAATCTCCATAACTTGTTTGGTGATGTTAATGTTGTGCATATTAAATTAACCCCTTCAGGATACAAAATTGAACACGTTGTTAAAGGCGACACAATGACAGAAGTATTGCATTATGTTCAGTATAATTCTGATGGTTTAGTTGAAAGTATTCGTTGTCAAACTGAGCAAGCTTTACAAGAAGAAAAAATTACTATTAAAGAGTCGCGAATGCTGCTACAAAATTATGAAAGTAGTCTCAGCAGTTATACTTATTTAAGTAATTAAAGGTAAGCATTTCCTGTGGAATCCTGCCCATTCATCTCCCGCAGGGAAATAGGTATTAGCAGTCAGGTCTCATACCATTTCTCAAAAAGAATGCTACATCCGATCGGGGTAGGGAAATGTGGGGACTCACCCCTAACCCCTCCCAGGAGGCAGGGTCAATTTATTGTCACGCTTAGAAAAAAGGAGGAGGGGGTGGGAAGTGTGTGGAGTGTGGGAGGTGTGGGAAATGTGTGAAGTGTGGGAAGCACAGGAACTCAAAAAAATATAGGGTTGTAAATATTCTCTGACGACAAAGAATTAGCCCTGCTCCCAGGAGGGGAATGTGGGAGGTGTGGGGAGAGGTTAAAAGTAGGAAAAATATATAAAATGCCGAGCAATAATTGTCAAAAACATACTTTGAATATTGGTAACTATTGAGGTGTTTAAGTATAGCTGAAGTATAGTATTAATTTTAGTAATTGGTATTAGCTTTTTAATGAATTAAGTAAGGGATCTTTGTCAAACTGAGCAAGCTTTACAAGAAGAAAAAATTACTATTAAAGAGTCGCGAATACTGCTACAAAATCATGAAAGTAGTCTCAGCAGTTACACTTATTTAATTAATTAAAAGTAAGCATTTCCTTTGCTACGCATTCATGTCGCGGAGGGAAATAGCTATTAGCTTTTTAATGAATGAAGCACGTTCTTTAACTTATACTACACTTTTAACCAGAGTATTAAAGCACAAGAACGACGAACTTGAGTTGTGAAATTATCATACTAAATCCAGTTTAGCTAGACCACAAATGAGTCAACTAAAATCTATAATAATCAAGTTTTTCTTAACTAAGATATGTGGTTTATAGTAATCAGATTTGGTATTACTTCTAACTTGTGCGTAGGCCTATAGCGGAGCTGTCCATCATCATAAGGCCATGTGGCTTTGGCTAGGCAACATATTTGTGTATCATTCGGCAGGAAAACGCCTGTACATTCCTAGCACGAACTAAATTTGAGAGGAGCGAGAACGTCTTAATAGTAATAGTAATGGTGACTGCTATTTTTGATTTTTATAAGCAAAACAAATGTTTCTGAAGGGATAAATTTAAAATTCCCATGTTAAGCAAATTATGAATAAGTGTAAAGATAGGGGTTTATTGACACTATTCTCAATTATTTTACGAGTTTACTTAATTTGGAGCTTATGATATAATTTTTAAAGTCACAGGCTTGGTGTAATTAATTTATTCAAAAACCCTGTAAACTATATTTAATTTGTAGAATATTAAGTAGTTTTAAATTTAATCTCTGGATAGAAAAAACAAATTTTCCAAAGACAACTTAACAATAGAAGCCCAAAAATTTGACAGAAACGTATATTTGTGCGTTTATGATTTTGGTTAATAAAATTCTAAGAATATAGATTTAGATTGAATCGGCTTATATTGTTTCGGTATTATTATTACCACTCCTGGTATTGTACCCATATAGCAGTCAAAGCAAAGATTAGGAAATTTATCAATAGGAAAATTCACTCAGAGATTGCTTTTGACTTTTGCATGAGCGAATTTTAACTTACCGAAAAATTAAGGTATAAAGCCTCTGCATTCATGGAGAAAAAGCGTTCCTTGGATGGCGTTAGAGAAGCGGCTGTGTAAGAGTAGGTTTCCCTCATCTTGCAGACTCGCTCCGAAGTACGCCATATCCAGTCCACCAACTTGAGAAGAAAAAAATTCCTTTTAACCCAATCCTGATATTACAGAAGAGGTAATTATTAATTGTTAATTGTTAATTATTGAACCATAGCGTATACTTCCTTCCATATAAATTTCATCAGAAAGAAGAGAAGATTTTAGGTCAAAAAAATTAATTCACCTTTCTCCTTCTTCTTTCTTTTGTAAGCATTCAGGTAGCTCCCCTTTAGCTTTTCCTGCTCAATGCTAGGTAAACAATTTTTCCTTAGTAATAATCCTGCACTAAGTAATTAATGAAAAAGATTAGCAAAGAATGATTTGAGAGTAACTTTTAATTGTTCCTCAATCTTTCAACTCTAATTCTTCCTTCAAAAAGAATAAGTTAATAGCTGATAGCTGATAGCTGACCGCTGAATGCTTACCTTCAAATTAACCCCCATTTTCCTGCAAAATATCCTTAATTGTTTCATGTTCTGCAGGAGGAGCAGAAGGGAAAGGATGACGAGTATCAGTAATTAACCAATCAAGGGCAGCAGCTTGAACATCAATAGATGCCCCAGTCTTATCCACACAATAACGGCCAAACACCAACTTATCAACTAGGCGAACCCCTGGACCCAAACGAGAATATTCAAAAATAACACTACTATCAACAGTCGCACCACTACAAATCCAGCAATTCGGACCAATCATAGTAGGTCCAACTATTTTTGCTCCATCTTCAATCCTGGTCATACCACCAATATAAACAGGTCCCTCAATATCCACCTTATCCCAGTTAACCGCTACATTTAAGCCAGTATAAATTCCTGGAGATACCTCTTTACCAGGAATAGAAACATTTTTAACTTGCCCTTGAAGTACATCTCTAATTGCTCGCCAGTAGTCCGGCACCTTACCAATATCCACCCATTCAAAATCCATTGCTACACCATAAAAAGGCGCTCCTATTTCTACCAACTTGGGAAATAACTGACTACCAATATCAAATTCAACACCAGACGGAATATGATCGAGCACTTCTGGCTCAAAAATATAAATACCAGTATTTATATTGGTACTCAGAGCTTCGTCAACTTTTGGCTTCTCTTGGAAAGATTTAATTCGTCCTGTTTCATCCGTAACTACAACACCATAACTAGAAACCTGTTCGCGAGGAATAGATTTCATAATCACAGTAGCCATCGATCCTTTTTCTTTGTGCCATTTGAGTGCTGTGGTCAAATCCAAATCTATCAAGGCATCACCACAAAGGACTATAAAAGTATCATCAAAGTAAGGATAAAAATCTTGAATTCGCTTCATACCACCAGCAGAACCCAGTGCTTCCCCAATCAAGTTTCCATCCTCAATTCGTCCTTCAAAAGAATAAGCAATATCTACCCCAAACTTTTGCCCATCGCGAAAATAGTCCTCTATTTCCTTTGCTAAATGGCTAACGTTGACCATGATTTGCTCAACACCATGTAGACGAAGCAACTCTACCAAAAATTCCATTACTGGTTTTTGCAGAATAGGAATCATTGGTTTAGGAATGCGATAAGTAATTGGACGAACACGAGTTCCCTTACCTGCGGCCAGAATCATGGCTTTCATTTTGGTTTCCTCCACCTTAAAAATTCCAAAAATACTAAAATACTTATTATCTATGTTCTCAACTCACAATACCAACTCCGTTAAAACTTCGGTCAAACAGAGAGATAATTTTTCACTTTCCCTATTTAAAGGTATATCGATCAATTTTTATATAACAAAATTTTGATGTTATGGGTAAATATCTGTACTGCTAGACAAATATTTCCAGTTTATATCTAGAGATACGGAAGAATAAAATTTTTCTGAGATATTTTTTAATTCTTAATTCAATGGTTTTAATTTTAATCAATTATAAAGTTATAGAGGGATTGCTGAATAAATATATGATTTCAAAGAAGTCAGGAGTCAGGAGTCAGGAGTTAGTAGGTATACAGGAGTTTTTCCTGACTACATTAGTAATAAAGAGGTACAATTTGCACTCTTGTTTTGGCTTAAAATTTACCCAAAGTTGAATTGTCATACCTTATACCAATTCACTTTACAATGTCACAAATAGTTTCAAAATTTAAATGTGAAATAATTTCCTGAAATTACTGTGATATCGAAGTTTCAAGTCTATAAAATCTAAGTGCATGACTTTTGAATTTTGACTGTCTTGAGTGCGTCTTAACATTCTGAGGAAACCTGAGAATTACGCATTTGCTGTTAACTTCCGTGAAACGGTATTACTTCAGCAACCCTGTTCTAGCAAGAAATAACTCAGGGTTTTTACCCAATATTAAAGATACATCAATGTAATGACTCACTGCTTGATGTTGAAAAACCAAAATATTTTTACTGGATGAAAAACTTTTGAGGTTTTGTAAACTTCCCTAGTGATAACTGAAGTTCTACCAAGCAAGAGTGTAAATTAATTTTCGCCACTATTTACCAAAGTATTATAGAAATTGCAAATGTAGACTATTATACTATGCTATTTTTCGAGGGATTAAATTTCTACTCTGAAACTTTTTGTTCCTGAGAACTTGATGAAAAAGCACGGATTTTGATTTCTTGGTAAAATTGTTCTTGGGATAACTCAACTTTAGACTGAGCAGAAAGCAGGAGTAATGCCCAAAATGCACCTACTCGATCGGAATTTACTGGGACATTAGTATGTTGATGTTGATTTTGGTTTTCTTTTTCAGCTTTGGACTGTAATGCTGAAGACCATAATTCTAAAAGATGCTCAAATTCTAAGCAACCTTCACTGGTATCTGGTAATTTTTCTAGAAGAAAATGTTCTAGGTCAGTAGCTGTTTCTACTAAATTTTCCTGGTGAGCTAATTCTGCAATAACTTTCGCTGCTTGCGCTCTTGCTTTGGAGCTAGTTTTGCGAATACGAGGCCGTGTTTTTCTATCTTCTATAGCAGCTCCAATCAGTTGTAACTGCTCAATTAATTCTTGAAGGGTGACTCGACGTTTACGCGGGGAGGGAGCTACAGCACGACGACGTAATTGTTGCTCTAGTTTTAGTGGTATTCTTGGTGTTTCAAAATTTTCTGCTTCTGGTATTTGTACTATTTCACATATCTCTGAATTATTTTCAGATGATTCTGAATTAGCCAGATGATCTGCTTTTAGCCATACTAATATAGATGCGTACAAAAATGCTTGACCTGACTGAGATAAATTGGCAAAATCGTCACTTGCAGAAATATTTGATTCAGGAGTAAGTTTACTTAAGTAGCGATCTATTACTTCAATTACTTGGACATCCCAAGGATTAATTTCTCCTTTTTCTGCGAGGTTTGTTAATAGGGCTATTCCTTCTGAAAGGGTTTCTGAAACTTGAGGAACTCCAATTGTCATAGCCGTAGTTTTTTCTCTACTTTAGTGTACTTTTAAATATCAATAATTATCAGACTATCCTGGAAATTAGTTAGTCTGGAATCCCACACTTTCTGATAAGTGTGGGATTATTGAGAGTGAAAAATTTAAGGATAGTAAAGGTTAGTATGATTCAAATACAAGTACCCAATGAAATAAAAAGTTATAACTGAACTAATTCTACTTTTATTTAGAAGCTTCTAGTTCAGTAGATTGTACTGGCTCAGACAAAGTTTCTGCTGCTGGCAAACTAGCTCTTTGTTTGAGTTCCTCTTCATAGCGTTCTACATCTTCTTGTAATTCTTGAATGCGTTTATTTCTGCTACGAATTTCTCGCATTTGTCCGAAACTTCCTATGGTATGTTGCATTCTTGACCATAAGTTGAATAGCCATGCTAGAACTGCTCCTAATCCTGTGGCAATTACCAGCTCTACAGATAATGGAGCTTCTAGCTCAATACCTTCAATAAGTTTGATAGTTGTTAGTTGGGTATTTTGTAAGCTGAATATAACTAACGCTAAACAAACTAAGAAAATCAGCAAAAAGTTTATCGGTTTCATTGTTTTTGTTTCAACTTATGCTTGAATGGTCAATATTTAGTTTATACATGAAAGCTATAAATTGGCAATATATTTTGTGATTGTAAATCGTATCTTGATTGAGCAACTATCTGACTTACTATACTCATTCAAATTTTACTTAAAAACACAACAATAAGCAAATATGATTTATTGGGGGAATCAAACAGATAACGGGAGAAGGAAACACATGTTCTGAGAATAGAAAAAAAATGTTAAGCTATCAGCTAATTCCTCAGTGCTAATTGGCTAATTTATAGTACGGTTTAAGTTTAGGAGTCGTGTAAGAATAACCATTACAGTTTTTTTGATGGAAGCCAGATTTCACAATCTATTTCAGATAAAATTTGTAGAACTTATTTTTACACGATCCCTTACAGCAGCTTAATATCCACATTAATGTCAGTTAATTGAGTTTTTACTTATTCCTAAAGCAGGTAATATTTGATATTTTAAAGCTATACCTAGATAAACAAATAAACTGATTAAAATTGTACCTATTCCTATGGGGCTAGGAATCCAAAATACTACATCTAATGAATTTAATTCTCCTGGCTTGAGTTTCCAGATAATTTCCTGGTCACTTTGATAGTATATTGTATTATTTTCACTTGATTCGATGTCACTAAAACCCCAAGGTGTAATTAACTGAAACTCCACATCTAATAACTCACCTGGATTAACTGCAACTTTGCTATTAGATGTAGATAATCGCAAATCTAAATTCATACTCAATTTATTCCGTAATGCCACAAAAAAATTATTCTGTTTCACATCAATATTAGATGCTAATTTTGGTAAATCTTCTGCTATTTCTGGGGAATAATCTTGAGGTTCTACTGAATCTATAGGTTGAAAAAAACTATTGAATTTTTCTTCCAACTCAGCACCATTATTAAAAGGGATTGTAACTACAACTTCTTGCCTAGATATTCTTTTAGTTTTTCCTTCTAACTCATAAGTTCTAGTTTCTACACTTTTTAACCAATCAGAAACTATCTCACGACTAAAATTGCGTAACTTCTTTGCTAGTTTAATATGTTGTACAATCTCACCGTGGGTTTGACTCTGAAAATTTATTCCCACTTCATATTGAACACATCCACTCAGTAGTAAAACTGCTAAAAAACTAATAAAAATAACTTTGAGAACTTTCATATCTAAACCTGCCTTGCTGCTACACCTAATTTTTCAAATAAGCATAGATGGTAAATAGTAACCACCACTAGCTAAATCGGGAAAATTGCCAATATTTACTAAATTTTCAAATGCTGCAAAAATATTACCAGTTATCATTGTATCTTTAACTCTCTCTTTTATTTGACTATTTTCTACCTTATAACCTCAAGCTAAATTAACATAAAATTATCCTGCTAGTAGATTTAATTGACCCGCTACTAATACCCGAGCTACTATTAAACCTTCATTTATATTACTAATCAATTTACTTTCAGAAGTTTGCCCAGGACTGATACTCAAATTTACTAAACAAGGAGCAGGCTAAGATAGTCCATCTATAAAACTATTGCCAGTGGACTTGCATCCGGCAAGAGCAGCACATTTTTTTTTCCCAATAAAAGCTTTTGACTGTGTCTGCTTCTATAAAGGTTTTGAGCATAGTTGGCATACCTTCATCATCAAGGGGACAATCATAAGGCTCAAGATTCGGGTCTTCAAAGAGGGTAAAAAGGTGGTCGAAAATAGTTTGTCCTATTTTATTACTAAGAGAAGAGGCTTTTTGGACTATAGTTTGTCCAGACAAAACGGTTTTCCATAATTTGGCGATCGCTTTTCTTACTGCTTTGGGAGTAAAAAATACGGGGAGAGTTCCACTGTTAATCTTAGCTGAATTTTCCACCCATTGATATTTTTTGATTAACTGGGAAAGTAGTTTATTTATGTCTAGGGAGAGAAGGCTAATCAGAATTTAAACTAGATAAGCAGCTAGACAAAATTAATTACACATCTATTATAACTTGCTGAATTCTTTGCCTTCTCAAGATTGCAGACAATTAGAATAGGTAAATAATTTTGTAATGGTACTTATTTGAATAAAGTCTTCATCTTGAACTAAATTACCCGAAATATTAGCACTAAATAATTGATTAAACTTTTGAGCATAGAAATCTGTATTAGTCAAAATTTTAACTTTTATATTCTGAAGATTAAAATCAATATTTACCAGAATATGTGGATTGTAATTATGATTTTTTTTCAATATTTTTTTGACATTACTATATTAATTCGTTAACTTTAGGTAAGTTATATTCTAATTTTGGTGGATTAAAATTATATGAGGGAGCAAATTAAAATTGTACAATATCGCTAACTTTTGCTGTTTGAATAGTAGCATCAACTAAATCTTCAATTATTGTCAAATCTGTAGAACTAGCAAAACCAAATCTACCTTGATAAATTAATCTCAGAGCTACTCATTTTTGAGCTTTAGTTTGTAGAGATTTTAAACAATTATTTTCAAATTTTATGGGGGGTATCCTGAGTTGATCAACAGTAAATTTTTACAGATGCAGCTTTTTCACTGGCAAGTTTAAGAATTTGCTCTAGAGTTGACTTGCTCAGAATAATTTTTATTGAATTTGAAAATTAGAATTCATCATAGCTTGTTGTTGCAGCCTGCTCATCATCACGTTTAGAACCTAATAATTCCAGTCTATCTACTCTAATTACAGGTTTAGAACGATTTGCCCCTGTATTACGATCTTGCCAATAATCAAACTTCAAAGATCCTTTTACCCCAATTAATTTACCTTTACGAACATAATCAGCAGCAACCTCTGCAGTTTTGCCCCACATCTCTAAATCAAACCAGTCTGGTTGGTCGGTGTTTTTAGAGCGACGATTTACAGCTAAAGTGACATTACAAACCACATTACCTGACTCAAAATATTTAACTTCTGGGTCTCTACCTGCCCTACCAACCAAAGTTACAACATTTAAACTCATATACTATTCTTATTTTTATTTTTATATTATTCATGAATTAAATTTTAGAAGGTATCTGCAAAATAAATCTAAATAAATCCCTCAAATATCTAGTATTCGGATTTGTTACGGCGACCAGGAAAATAGTATTTTCGCCTAACCCACCCTAAATCAAGGCTTAATTTTTTATTTTATAGATACCCTCTTAGGAGTTGCTGATTTTAGGTATGAAACTCTATTCATCAGAATCAGTTAAGAGTTGAAAAATTATTAAGCTGCAAATCATGCCTAGTTTTCCCCTTATAGTTTGTGAGTGAAAAAAACTTCTTTCTTGCTCCTGACCCCTTACTCCTGCAATATCATAAATTTATTCAGCAACACCAAATTTTAATTTAACATCTTAACTCCTAAAAAATATCCTAAGAGGACTAATAACTCAAGCAATTCCTAATCTAAATACTTTCTCCGGATTTTGTCCCTATTGTGTCGCACTAAGAAACCAAGGACAGTTAAACTTGCTTGTATCAAAAATGATACAGTCCTACTAGACTGAGGAGTAAAAAAAATTATACAATCTACCTCAGCTATATTTCTTTATAAATTATTAAACAAAGTTAATATTTGATTTTAGGGGGTCAAAATCCAGTGGGTCTGATAAATCGCTTTTCCTTGTCTCGGGACATGGGAATTGACTTGGGTACTGCGAACACACTTGTATATGTATCAGGTAAAGGTATTGTTCTTCAAGAACCATCTGTAGTAGCTATTGACCAAGAACAAAAAACTTCTATCGCAGTTGGGGAAGAAGCTAAAAGGATGTTAGGGAGAACTCCCTCCAATGTAATTGCTATGAGACCTCTAAGGGATGGAGTCATTGCTGATTTTGATACAGCAGAATTAATGCTGAAACATTTTATTAGGCGAGTCCATGAAGGAAAAACCTTGGTATCTCCAAGAATTGTTATTGGCATTCCTAGTGGAGTAACTGGTGTAGAAAGACGAGCTGTAATGGAAGCTGCTTCTCAAGCTGGTGCTAGGGATGTACGATTAATTGATGAACCTGTTGCTGCAGCTATTGGTGCGGGGTTGCCTGTAGCTGAACCTACTGGCAATATGATTGTGGATATTGGTGGGGGAACTACAGAAGTTGCTGTTCTTAGTTTACAAGGTACCGTTCTGAGTGAGTCTGTGCGTGTAGCTGGGGATGAACTGAATGATGCTGTTACTCAGTATATGAAAAAAGTCCATAACTTGGTCATAGGAGAACGAACTGCGGAAGATATCAAGATTAAATTGGGTTCAGCTTATCCCTCTCAGGATGATAATGAGGCAACGATGGAAGTTAGGGGTCTACATTTATTATCGGGTTTGCCTAGAACTGTAACAGTCAAAGCTGCAGAAATTCGAGAAAGTCTGACTGAACCTTTATCTATAATTATAGAGGCAGTTAAGCGAACTTTGGAACGTACTCCCCCTGAACTAGCAGCAGATATTATAGATCGGGGTATTATGTTGGCTGGTGGTGGTGCTTTGTTAAAGGGGATAGATACTTTAATTAGCCATGAAACTGGTATTATCACTCATGTTGCAGCAGATCCACTTTGCTGTGTAGTCTTGGGTACTGGCCGTCTTTTGGAGAATTATAAACAGCTTGAACGGTTTTTCAGTGGGCCAGCTCGCTAAAGTCTGATTATGTTATTTAAGTACCAACTAAGGGGCTTTTCTGGGATAGTTTTTTTGATGAGAACTAAAGATTATTATGTTAAGTCTAGCTTAATACATGTATAGTTAACTAAGACTATTAATTACTAATATAGCGTTTCTCAGTAACAGAGAGACTGTTTGTCAAATAAGTATTAAGAGACTTGTGGAGTAACTAAATCTTCAAGCTGGAATAAGGGTAGAGATTGTAATCAATCTTAAGTTAAGGAATATCGGTATTCATACTCCTAAAATTATGGTGAATTTATTTAGTAACAAATCATTTTGCCTGCTCCTATTCCTTATTTTCTTTTTTATATTTCCTGATATATTCAATTTCTAAGGATAAAGTCAACTTTTCTTTTTTCTTTCCTGGTAAGGTGTTGCCTGTAAAGGTGTTTCCTAGTTCCCTAAGACGTAGGATTTTGTACTTAATTCCTTATGGAAATTACTAATAGCTAATGGTTAATTGTGTTTTTCAGAATTAAATGTTAGCTATTATAAAATATATTTATTGAGGAAAAATATTCAATTACAGAAGTTCCTGCTTTTAACTTCAACCAGTAGTAAAAAATCTAAAGTAGTAGCGATTTTTAAAGGTTTTACTAATGCAAACATTGCGTCGTCGAAGCTTAAAACTGATGCGAAAAGCTGCATTGTTAGTTTTAGCAGTAAGTGCAGCTTTTTGGGTTAGACAAACTCAAGCTTCTTTATTTTTTGAAATTTACAATTGGCTCAGTCTACCATTTCAACCTAGTCCTATTCAACAAGAAGTATTAGTTAATGCTCGAATTAAAGAACTAGAAATTAAATTACAAGAATTAGAGCAACAAAATAAGAGTCTCACACAACTTTTGAATTATACAAAAACTAAAAATTTGAAAGGAGTAGCAGCTCCTGTGATAGGTAGAAGTGCAGATTATTGGTGGAAAAAAGTAACCTTAGGAAGAGGTAGTAAAGATGGTATTCAAGAGGGTTTTATTGTGATGGGAACTGGTGGTTTAGTAGGCAGAATAACTAGGGTTACAGCTCATACTAGCCAAGTATTATTAGTTAGCGATCCAACCAGTAAAGTTGGTGTGGGAATTATTCGCAGTCGTCAGATGGGTTTTATGAAGGGCAAGGGTGATGATAAGGCTGTGATGGAATTTTTTGATGATGTTCCTGATATTAAAGTTGGTGATGTTGTATCTACTTCTGCTTATAGTCAATTGTTTCCGGCGGGTTGGCCTGTAGGAACAGTTGAATCGATTAATTTGGCTGGTACTCCTGCTCCAGAAGCTATAGTTAAGTTATCGGCGCCACTGAATATTTTGGAATGGGTGAATGTTTATCCAAATAAACAGAATAAAGCGGAAAATTAATTAATAATATAGCAATTAAAAAAAAATTGAGATGATAATATAAATTACCTTTTTCCTAAAAATTTTGTTCTGCTCAAAAATTGAATAATTAACTTATTTAAAATTATTAAAGGTACTTTCTGATCGGATGTCTAATCTATCTCAGCAAACAATTTTCAAATTACTAATCACAATTACGTCGGTACTGCTTTGTGCATTACTATTGCTTACTCGTATTCCTGGAATGGAGATTTTCGGAATAGGACCTAATTGGTTATTAATTTGGGTAGTTACTTGGAGTAGCCATAGCTCCATTATAGGAGGTCTAGTGGCTGGCTTAGTTTTAGGATTAATTCAAGATGCCATGACAGCTCCCTATCCTACTCATATTATTCCTTTAGTTTTTGTCGGATTTGTCACAGCTTTTTTACAGAAAAAACGCTATATTCAGGAAGATTTTATTTCCATAGCCTTAGTGACATTTATTATGGCTGTTATTGCAGAAACTTCCATGGCAATACAGTTTGGATTAATTGGCGATCAAAGCTTTGCAGAAGTTTGGCTTCAACATAAGCAAGTGGCTTTGGGTTCTGCGGTTATTAGTAGTCTTTGGGCTCCTGTTTTGTATTTCCCTCTCAGTCAATTTTGGCAAGTCAAGAATAACTAATTAGTAAGTTTTAAGTCGTTGATTTTCCATTAATTAACTAATCATTAATGATTTATAGCGGTTTTCACAAAAGTAGACTACAGAAAAAATATAAGTATGTTTGAAGTTCAATAATTACAAACCTAATAGCTGTATTCTATGTTAATGAAAACCGCTATAAGAAAGATTCAGAACTCAGGAGAAAGAATTATAGCGATTTTCAAATAAATTTAGATATAAAACACAGCGAAAACTACATTCTTTTTATTTTCAGATCACAAGGATTAAACTCACACAGCTAAAATACTAGATTAGATGTGTCAGTCCCGTAGTGTAAATCAGAAATAATAACATAAACTATGATTGTTCAAATTATCAACTAAAAATAGTAGCTGTCTATGCTAAAAAGTACAGACTTTGAAAATCAGTCAAAAACCAGCCGAGTCAAAGTGCTAAGTGAAGCACTGCCTTACATTCAAAAATTTGCTGGTCGTAAGATAGTCGTGAAATATGGCGGTGCAGCCATGAAAGATAGTAGTCTAAAAGATCAAGTGATTAGAGACATTGTACTATTATCTTGTGTAGGTATACGTCCCATTGTTGTTCATGGTGGCGGTCCAGAAATTAACTCTTGGTTGGGCAAACTAGGAATTGAAGCCCAATTTAAGGACGGTTTGCGGGTTACTGATGCACCTACAATGGAAGTAGTGGAAATGGTATTGGTGGGAAAAGTTAATAAAGAAATTGTTTCTTTAATTAATCAAGCTGGTGGATGTGCAGTGGGTTTATGTGGCAAGGATGCCAACTTAATTAAAGCGCGTCCCGAAGGAAGTGAAGGAATTGGTTTTGTTGGGGAAGTTAGTAACATCAAAATAGATATATTACAATCTCTAGTTGATAATGGCTATATTCCGGTGGTATCTACTGTAGCAACGGATGACCAAGGACAAGCCTACAATATTAATGCTGATACAGTAGCTGGTGAAATTGCTGCAGCTATGGATGCAGAAAAGTTAATTCTACTAACAGATACGGCTGGAATTTTAGAAGACTATCATAATCCAGATAGTTTAATTGTTAAGTTAGATATTCAAGAAGCAAGAGGATTAATTGAAAAAGGAATTGTATCTGGTGGGATGATTCCTAAAGTTAATTGTTGTGTACGGAGTCTAGCTCAAGGTGTTCGAGCTGCTCATATTCTTGATGGTCGAGTTCCACATGTACTTTTACAGGAAATTTTTACGGATGCTGGGGTTGGCTCAATGATAGTAAGTAACTTAGGATTAGTTTCAGAGTAGAGTATCTGAGTTAATTTCTTGACTATTTACTTCTTGCTTTGTCCAGGAATCTGAATTTAGACTAGAATCTTCAGTAGTAGTAGGAGTAATATCTCTGTAGGGAGGATGACTCTTATTACTATTCTTGTGATAAAATGAAGAAGTATGGTTTGATGCCCTTCCCGTATTTTTTTTTGCTTGTGGTTTAGAACTAAAGGTTTTCCAAGCTACTCTAATACCAGTAAAAATACTTTTCGTTGTAGTTTGAACCTGCTGAGTTTGTTGACGAACATTACTTAGACTTTGATCGACTTGTTTGACAATTTCTCCTGCAGTTTGAACACTATCATTTACATCATCAGTTAACTCACCAATCTCTATACCAGTAAGACGAATTGCTTCTAAGGTTGGTGGTATTTCACGCTCTAGGGTATCAGCTAGTTTTTCTATGCTGCGAGCTGCTCTTGCTAAGGCAAACACAGCAGGTAAAGTGACAATTAATACAGTTGTCAGGCTCAATGCAACCAATAATAAGGATAATCCTAACCAAAACAGAGGGTTATTCACAGGTATTTCGCCTAAGCAGGGGAATGATAATTTCCTATACCTGGATTATCTTAACAAGAATGAGTACTTTTGGAACTCCTATAATTTTGAGAAAAAGTTTATTACTTTAACCTTTCGTGTCTATAACTACTGAAACTTCAGAATTTTTTCTCTCTGTTTTAGATAATATTTCTCTCTCTGTTTGACTAGCTTCTAATCCAGCAGCGATCGCTTCTTTGAGTCTTTCTAAGATTTCTTCCCAAGAATTAGTAGCAGAGTCTGAAAAACGGTCTGTCTGAAATTTGAGACTGGTGGACAAGTCTGTTACCAGTTGTGGAATAGCTAATGCAGATTTTTTCACTAACTGTCGTGTTTTTTGGCCTGTTCTAGGGGCAATTAATAAGCCTGTGGCTGTACCTATGGCTGAACCTATCAGTAGACCACTGATGAATAACCCAGATTTTTTATTTGACATCTTGCAATTTATTAAAGACTTATTCATATCTATTATTATATTAATGCCAAATCCTGCGGAAACGATACCATATTGTTCTGAGCAACCAAAACATGGCCACAACTTGCTGCACCTGTTTAACTTGTAAATCCAGTTGTTGATATAGTTGTCGCAATTGATTTACCCTTTGTCTGCGAATTTGTAAAAATTCAGGTGTTGTGCTGAGTATATTATTGGTGCAATTGTCTATTAAGCTAAGATTGCGTTCTAATTTTAATAATTTCTGTCTAAATCTCCAGATTCTCCAAGCTAGGTAAAAGCCAAAAATTGATATAATTATATTTACTTCAATTACTAACCACAGCATCTTTCACTCCACTGAAAAATCTAGAGAATAACTCCAACGAAAGAGTCCAATCAGAATCAATACCTATAATTTACACCAAAACTATAGTAGTAGACTGACACCCGACATTTTTGTTGCGGGCGATCGCTCTTTATGCACAACCATTAGCGACATTTTGGCCCATGACTTCTAACGTGGCCATAATATATTTCTTGGTCATTTCAGTTATCAGTTATCAGTTATCAGTTATCAGTACCTCCGACTAAAGCCGGAGGCTTGAAATACTGAATTGAATATTTTTTTCATCCCCTTAAAAGTGGCGGCTTTGGACCTCTTTTTTTGGTAAATGCTATAACTGCGTTTGCCCAGTTCTTGTTGTTAAAATATTTTTCAAAGTTCGAGCGCTATAGGGAAAAAAGCTACTATGAAATTTATTAATCCCAAGGTCGATTATGCTTTTAAAAAAATCTTTGGTTCGGAGCAAAGCCAACAGATTTTAATTAGTTTTCTGAATGCCATAATTTATGATGGAGAAAAAACCATTAAGTCTTTAACAATTATTAATCCTTTTAATCCTGGTCAAGTAATCAGTTTAAAAGATACCTATTTAGATATAAAAGCTGTTTTCTTTGATGGTTCTGTTGTAGTTATTGAAATGCAAGTGGCACGAATGACTGCTTTGAGCAAGCGGGTAATGTACAACTTAGTTAAAGGTTATGGCAACCAGTTGGAAACAGGAGATGATTACCCTCTACTACGTCCAGCGATAGCGGTAACAATTACAGATTTTATTTTCTTTAAAGAAGAGGTAGATGTTATTAATCCATTTGTGTTTAAACATAGAGATAAAAACTGGGAATATCCTGATCAGGAATTACAGTTAATTTTTGTCGAGTTACCGAAGTTTAAAAAAACATTGGCAGAGTTAAAAACTTTGGCAGATAAGTGGATTTACTTTCTCAAAGAAGCTGCTAAATTTGATGATATTCCAGAAAGTTTAGGGGAGGTTGCGGAAATAGAGCAAGCTTTAAACATTGCTGAAAGAATTAACATGAGTCCAGAAGAATTAGAGATAGTTGAGCGTCGGGCGATAGCATTGCAAGATGAGAAAGGGCGACTAACTTATGCAGAAGAGCAAGGAGAAGCAAAAGGACGGCTTAATGAAGCGATCGCTCTAGTCAAGCTATTAATAACTCAACGTTTTGGAGAGGTTTCTGAAACTATTAATAGTCAGATAGAGGGTTTGCCTTTAGAAGATGTGGAGGATTTGGTGAAGGTGTTTTTAAGTTTTAATAGTTTGGTAGATTTGGAAAGTTGGTTGGAGGAACGTTTGATTTAGAGTCCTGTGATATAGTTACAGTCTTTAACTGTATAGCAGTTCTTTAATCTATGAGATACAGTTTGAGAGCCCCCCCCACCCCCCTTCTTAAGGGGGGAGCCAACAAAAAGTCCCCCTTTTTAAGGGGGATTTAGGGGGATCGTAAATGTACCTCATTTCTGTAGGAATTGCATTATGCTATTCTTAAATATTAAACAACATATAACTAAGGTTTACTTTTAGGTTGTTAATCGAACAAGTTGCTAGTGATGAGGCGATCGATAGAGCTTTTGAATGGCTCTGCGAAAAGCGCAAGGACTATCACTACAATAATGATGTCTGGCAGCTACGGCGTTGGTGGCATGAGAAAAAGCCTAAGTTGATTGCCCAACTACTGGCAGGAAACTATCGCTTTGGCGAGCTGCGTCGGGTGATGTCCAGGGGTGAGGTGAAAGAAATTTGGTCTGCTCAAGATGCTCTGGTTTTGAAGGCTTTGGCGATTGTCCTCCTGGAGGTTTTGCAACCCAATATGTCTCCCCGTTGCTTTCATCTGGCCGGAACTGGCGGACTTAAGGGGGCGGTGCGAGAGGTGGATGCCCATGTCCATGAGTTTGAGTTTGTGTTTCGGACTGATGTGAAAGGGTACTATGCCAGTATTGACCATGAGATTCTTTTCCGTCAGGTGGCCGAGTATGTGAGTGACTCTGTGGTGTTGGACTTGGTTGGTCAGTACCTCCGGCGGTTTGTTTCTGATGGGGGGATATATTTGGATATCCAATGGGGTATTTCTCTGGGTTGCCCTTTGTCGCCCCTGATGGGTGCTTTGTATCTGAAGCCGTTGGACAATAAGTTACTTTAATCACAATTTATGTTGTCTTTTTCTGACTTTTCATCATCTATCTATTCCGTTACATTTTGCGATCATCTTTTAGTCTTCTGCCTTCCGTTCCTTTTTGCTGGGAAAAACCACCCATTGCCTTCACTTGTAAACATAAAATGTGCCTTGTTTTTGTGTTTAAGCCAGACAATTCACTGATTGAGGATGATTATCAATGCCAGGAGGCGGACTTGAACCGCCGACACGAGGATTTTCAGTCCTCTGCTCTACCAACTGAGCTATCCCGGCTTTTTTTTTATCACTTTTACTATAGTAGCAGACTAAAATAATTTTGACAAGTAGTTGAGCAATTTTTTTTATTAGTTATAGGTATAGGAGTCAGGACTCAGGATTCATAAGTCAGGACTCAGGAGAAAAAAGCGAGTTAAAAGTCGAAA